>DASUOW010000176.1:0-12255 GCA_036276435.1 Gemmatimonadales bacterium | reverse complement strand
CACTAGATTTCCCCCATGCCACGCCCCCGCAGCATCCTCTGGGTCGACGACGAGGTGGACAGCCTCACGGCGCACGTGATGTTCCTGGAGGACCAGGGCTTCACGGTGGACACGAGCGCCCACGGCGACGACGCGCTCGTGATGCTGCAGCGCCAGCCGTACGGCGTCGTGCTGCTCGACGAGCACATGCCTGGCCGGCGCGGGCTCGAGCTCTTCCGGGCCATCCGCGCGATGGACAGCAGCCTGCCCGTGGTGATGGTCACCAAGAGCGAGGAGCCCGAGACGCTCAAGGACGCCATCGGCGCCGAGATCTCCGACTATCTCGTGAAGCCGGTGAACCCGCGGCAGATCCTCTCGGTGGTGACCCGCCTCCTCGAGGGCGACCGGATCCGCCAGCAGCGCCTCTCGCGCGACTTCGCGGCGCGGTTCCGTGAGCTCGAGGCGCGCCGCGGCGAGGACCTCGGCTGGCGCGAGTGGATCGAGTTCATCTCCGAGCTCGCCGAGTGGGAGGTGAAGCTCGGGCAGGCGCAGGAGCCGGGGCTGCAGGAGGCCCTGGCACAGCTGCAGGCGAGCCTGCGGCAGGACTTCGCGAAGTTCCTGCAGCGCAACTACGCCACCTGGCTCCGCGAGGACCGCAGCGACCGGCCGCCGCTCTCGGTGGACGTGGGTGCGGAGTTCCTCCGGCCCGTGCTGCAGGCGCACGGCAAGGTGCTCTTCATCGTGGTGGACTGCCTCCGCCTCGACCAGTGGGCGATGATCCGCCCGCTCATCGCGGAGCTGTTCGAGGTGGAGACGGCGCACTACTTCTCGATCCTGCCCACGGCCACGCCCTACGCGCGGAACGCCATCTTCAGCGGCCTCTTCCCGGCGGAGATCAAGTCGCGCCACCCGCGCTGGTGGAGCGAGGAGGACGAGCCGAGCATGAACGCGCACGAGCACGAGCTGCTCACCGAGCAGCTGCGCGAGCTCACGGGCGGGCCGGTGCCGGTGCGCTACGAGAAGGTGTTCAGCGCGCAGGACGGCGAGGCGCTGGTGCGGCGGCTGCCGGCGCAGCTGGCGCAGCCGGGCGTGACGGCGCTGGTGTTCAACTTCATCGACCAGCTGACGCACGGCCGCTCGGAGAACCAGACGCTGTTCGAGGTCGCGCGCGACATGCAGGCGCTCAGGACCCTGACGCGCACCTGGTTCGAGCGCTCCCCGCTGCTCGAGGCGCTGCGCGAGGCGGAGCGGCGGAACGTGCCGGTGCTGCTCACCACCGACCACGGCTCCATCCACTGCCACACGCCGGCCACCGTCTTCGCCCGGCGGGACGCCACCGCCAACCTGCGCTACAAGTTCGGCGAGGACATCCGCGCGCAGGAGCCCGAGGCGGCCATCACCGTGGACGACCCGAAGACCTACGGCCTTCCCGATCGCGGCCCCAACACGAAGCTGATCCTCGCCACCGGCGACCGGTTCTTCGTGTATCCCACGAAGCTCCGCGAGTACCAGGCGCGCTATCGCGGCGCCTTCCTGCACGGCGGCGTGACGCCGGAGGAAGTGGTGCTCCCGATCGCGCTCTTGCTGCCGAGGCGCGGCTGAGCCGGCAGGACTTCGGGCGGCTGCTCGCCCTCGTCCGGCCCCACCGCTGGCTGCTGCTGCTGGCCCTGGGCTGCAGCGTGGTGGGCTCGCTGCTCGACAGCATCACGCTCGTCACGCTGGTGCCGCTGCTCAAGCAGCTCTTCGGCACGGCCGGCGTCCTTTCCTCCGGCGACACCGCCCTCGAGCGCTGGCTCGACCAGCTCACCCAGCCCCTCCTCGCCGGCACCACGCCCGACCAGGCACTGGGCCGCATGGTGGCGGTGCTCGCCGCCGGGCTGCTGCTCAAGAACGCCGCGACCTACCTGGGCCAGCAGCTGTCGGTCCGGGTGCAGGAGCGCGTCGTCGCCGACCTGCGCACGAAGCTCTTCCGCCACCTGCTGGGCCTCGACTTCGACTTCCACCGCCGGAGCCGGAGCGGCGAGCTGGTGACGCTCGTGATGCAGGAGGCGGGGCAGGTGAAGAACGCCGTCACGAGCTCCATCATCTCCGTCGTCCGCAACGCCGTGCTGATCCTTGGCACGTTCGTGGTGCTGTTCTCCATCTCGCCGCGGCTCACCCTCGTCGCCTTCCTCGCCATCCCGCCGGTCGTCGTGGGCCTGCGCGTCCTGCTGCAGCGGCTCCGCCATCACGTGCGCATCCGCACGCAGGAGAACGCCGCCGTGGCGGCGCGCGTGAGCGAGCGGCTGAGCTCGGTGCGGCTGGTGCGGCTCAACGGCGCTGAGCGGGAGGAAGGGGAGACGTTCGAGCGCGTCGCGCGGGCGTACGCCAAGAAGGTGGAACGCACGGCGCGGTTCTCCTCGCTCACCGCGCCGCTCACCGAGGTGGCCGGGGCGCTCTCGGTGATCCTGATCCTCTACGCCGGCACGCATCCGGAGCTGCTCGGGCTCGCGAGCCCGCTGACGCCGCAGGTCATCATCGTCTTCCTGATGGCGTCGCTCCGGCTCACGTCGCCGTTCAAGGGGCTGTCGAAGGTGCAGGCGGACTGGGCGCAGGCGATGGCGAGCCTCGACCGGATCAGCGCGCTGCTCGACCGGCCGCCCGCCGAGGTGGACGCGCCGGGGGCGGTGAAGGCGACGTTCGCGCGCGACCTGGTGTTCGACGGCGTGTCGTTCGCCTATCCGGGCGGGCCGCCGGTGCTGCGCGACGTGTCGTTCAGCCTGGAGCCCGGCCGCACGGTGGCGCTGGTGGGCCCGTCGGGCAGCGGCAAGAGCACCATCGCCGACATGGTGCCGCGGCTGCACGAGCCCACGGGCGGCGAGCTGCGCTTCGACGGCGTGCCGGCGCCGCGGTGCACTTACGCCTCCATCCGCCGGCTTGTGGCGTTCGTGAGCCAGGAGACGATGCTGCTGCACGAGTCGGTGCACGCCAACATCGCGTACGGCATGCCCGGCGCCACGCGCCCGCAGGTGGAGGCCGCCGCGCGCGCGGCGAACGCGCACGAGTTCGTCTCGGCGCTGCCGCAGGGCTACGACACGGTGCTGGGCGAGCGCGGCTCGCGGCTCTCGGGCGGCCAGCGGCAGCGGCTCGCCATCGCGCGCGCCCTGCTGCGCGACGCGCCGATCCTCGTGCTCGACGAGGCCACCAGCGCGCTCGACGCCGAGTCGGAGCGGCTGGTGCAGGATGCGGTCGAGCGGCTCATGGCGGGGCGCGCGGCGCTCGTCATCGCGCACCGGCTCGCCACCATCCGGCAGGCGGACGAGATCCTGGTGCTCGAGGAGGGCCGCATCGCGCAGCGCGGCACGCACGCGAGCCTGCTCGCGGAGGGCGGTCTCTACCGGCGGCTGTACGAGTCGCAGTTCCGCGACGAGCCGGCTGCGGTGGCGGGCGGGGAGGCGTCGTGACGTCGCCCTGGGCGGGCCGCCGGGTGCTGCTGCTCGACTCGGTGGATCACGATCCCACGGGGCACGCGCAGCTCCGCCGTCGGGCGCTGGAGCGGCTCGGCTGCACGGTGCACGCCCTCGACCTCCGGCCGCGCACGGGCCTGCTGGCGCGCTGGCGCGCCGGCACCGTCGCCACGCGGCTGTCGCAGGCACTGCTGCAGCAGCAGCCCGATCTCGTGCTGGTGCTCGACACCACGCTCATCCCGGCGGGCCTGCTGCTGGAGCAGAAGCGCGACGCGTCGGCCGCGTGGGCCGCCTGGTTCATCGGCGAGAGCTGCACCCTCGAGGACATCGAGTCGGTGGGGGCGGCGTACGACACCATCTTCGTGCCCGGCTCCGACCTGCTCGAGCGGGTGCGGGGGCCGTCGATGCCGCCCGTGCTGCACCTCGCGCCGGGCTGCGATCCCTCGGTGCACCGTCCGGTCCCCGCGCGCGACCAGTTCCGCGCGAACGTGGTGTTCGCGGGCGGCGCCACGCCCTACCGCGAGCAGTGCCTCACGGGGCTCGTGGAGTTCGGGCTCGCCATCTGGGGGCCGGGGTGGCGGCGGACGGGACTGCGCGACTACTGCCGCGGCGAGGAGACGCGGCTCGACGACTTCGTGCGCGCCTACGCCGGCGCCACCGTCGCGGTGAACGTGCACCGGGGCGTCGAGGGCGGCACCGCCACCGGCTGCAACCATCGCGTCTTCGAGGTGGCGGCGATCGGCGTACCGCAGGTGGTGGACGACCGGGCCGACCTGGCGCTGCATTTCCTGCCGGGGCAGGAGCTGCTCACCTTCACGTCGCCGGCGGAGCTGCGGCAGTGCGTGCAGGCGGTGCTGCAGGACCCGGCAGGGGCGGAGCGGCTGGCGCATGCGGCGCGGCAGCGGGTGCTCGCCGAGCACACCTACATGCACCGCATGACGTCGATCCTGAGCCGGGCGTTCTCGCCGCCGCCGCCGGCGATCCCGGGCTAGACCGGCGGCGCCTCGCCGGCAGGCAGCGCGCCCGTCGCCAGGAAGTGCTGCAGCATCCGCTCGTACTCGCCCGCCATGCGACGGTGCGAGAACCACCGCTCGGCGCGTGCACGGCAGGCCGCGGGATCGATCGTGTCGATCCGGCCCGCCAGCGTCACCAGCTCATCGACCGTGTCGCCCAACAGTCCCACGTCCGGCGAGATGATCTCCGGCAGCGAGCCGCGGCGCGTGCCCAGCACCGGCGTGCCGCTCATCATCGACTCGAGCAGCACGCCCGGACACGGATCCTCCCACTGCGCCGGCATCCAGAGGCAGCGGGCGCCCGCGAGCAGTTCCGCCTTCCGCGCACCGTCCACCGTGCCCACGAACCGGAGGCTCCGCCGGAAGCTCGGCCGCCAGCCGCCGGCCACCACGAGCTTCCGCCCCGCGCGCTTCGCGCCATCGATGGCCCAGCGGTAGCCCTTCACTGCGTGCAGCCGGCCCAGGAAGAGGTCGTAGTCGCCCTTGCGGGGCTCGAAGCGGAACTCGTCGGGCGGGACGCCGTTGTGCACGAACGAGACGACGCCGTGGCGACGCGCGTGGTCGGCGCTCACGCAGATGGTGTTGGGCGGCGGCGTGCGGCCCGGCTTCATGTTGCCCGCGAGGCGCCACACCCACGGCGTCGCCGGCGGCCGGTGCACGGGGATGAACGAGAGCAGCACGTCGGTGCCCGCCGGCAGGTGCGGCTCGGCGCTGAACCCGGGCGTCTTCGCCTGCTCCACGTCGATGGGCACCACCCGCGCCCACGCCAGCGTCGAGCCGGGCGCGCACAGCACCGACACCGTGTGCCCGCGCTCGGCGAGCGCCTGGCCCAGCCGCTCGAGCATGCGCTGGGTGCCGCCGTAGCCGGTGGTGGGGAAGCGGGCGGGGAAGAGGAGCGCCACGTGCATGGCGGGCGATGATAACGCGGCGGGAGCCCGCGCGCACGTTGCCCCCGCCGGGGGGCGGCGATAAGATGCGGCCCTCGACCCAACCCCAGGTTCAAGTGATCCCGATCTCCGGCTTCACCATCGTCCGCAACGGCGTCAAGCTCGGCTTCCCCATGGTCGAGAGCATCCGGTCGCTCCTGCCCGTGTGCGAGGAAGTGGTCGTCAACGTCGGCAAGTCCGACGACGAGACGCTCGACCTGGTGAAGTCGATCGACGACCCGCGCATCCGCATCCTCGAGACCGAGTGGGACTTCTCGGACCGCAACTACGTCTTCGGCCGCGAGACGCTGCGGGCGATGCGCGAGTGCCGCCACCCCTGGGGCATCTACATCCAGGCCGACGAGGTGCTGCACGAGGACGGCGCGCACGAGCTGCAGCGCGTCATCCAGGAGGTGGACGGCGACCCGAACGTCGAGGCGCTGCTCTGCCGCTACCTGCACTTCTACGGCGACACCTTCACCGTCGCCACGCACCGCCGCTGGTACCGCCGCGAGATCCGCACGGTGCGGCTCGATCCCGCGCTCGACATCCGGCCCTACCAGGGCGCGCAGGGGTTCCGCGTGGGCCCCGACAACCGGAAGATCCGCGCCCGGCTCACCAGCGCCGAGATGTTCCACTACGGCTGGGCCCGCCCGCCGGAGTACATCCAGAAGAAGCGCGAGTTCACCCGCGACCTCTTCCCCGGCAAGGAGAAGGAGCAGCTGCCGCTGCTGCCGTGGGAACCGCTGCTCAAGCCGTTCAAGGGGAGGCATCCGGCGGTCGCCGTCGAGTGGGCGGAGCAGCGTCGCGCCCCGGCGGGCGAGCGGCGCGTGGACGACCCGAAGTACGACTGGGACGCCTTCCGGTTCTACCTGAGCGACGTGATCGAGCGGGTCACCGGCGAGCGGGTCTTCGAGTTCCGCAACTACACGCTGGTGTGACGAGCGCGCCCGCGTCGTCCGGCGGGCTCCGCATCGCGCTCCTCACGGGCGCCATCGGGTGGCGCGGCTCGAGCGCCATCTACGCGACGCTGGCCACGGGACTCGCCGCGCGCGGCCACGAGACGCTCGTGCTGGTGGACGACGCCGGGCTCGCGGCGCGCATGGAGGCCGAGGGGGCGCGCGTCGCCCACGTGCCGGCGCGCAACACCGGCCTCGCGGAGATGCGGCGCGTGCGTGACGCGCTGGCACCGCTCCGGCCGCAGGTGCTGATGGCCGACCGCCCGCGCGACCTGCGCGTCGCCGCGGTCGCGACGCTGGGCTGGCCCACCCGGCTCCTCTACCGCTACAACCTCGCGCACCGGCACTACCCGGGCGATGCGATGAGCCGCTTCGCGCTCTGGCGCGCGGCGGCGGTGGTGTTTCCGTCGCGCGCCATTGCGCGGCTCGCGCGTGAGCGCACGCCTCGGCTCAGGGGTTTCGCCACGGCACTCGTGCCGAACGGCGTCGACACCGCGCGATTCCATCCCGATCCCGACGCGGGACATGCGTTCCGCCGCGCGCAGGGAATTCCCGACGACGCATGGGTGGTATTGCTGCCCGCGGCGCTGGTGCGCGGCAAGGGCCACGAGGCGGCGATCGCCGCGATCTCGCGCATCGGCTCGTCCGCCGAGCGGCCGATCGTGTTCGTGGCCGCCGGCGACGGCAAGCTCGCCGCCGACATCCGCGCGAAGGCCGAGACGGCCGGCCTCTCCACCCGGTTTCCCGGCACGTTGTCGCCCGATGATCTGCGCGCCGCATTCTCGGCCGCCGACGTCGTGGTCCATCCCTCGGACATGGAGACGTTCGGCATGAGCGTCGCCGAGGCGATGGCGTGCGGCCGGCCCGTGATCGCCACCGCGGTGGGCGGCGTGCCCGAGATCACCGGGCGCAGCGGTCGCGCGGGCCTCCTCGTGCCCCTCGGCGACGCGGACGCCCTCGCCGATGCCCTCCTGGGCCTGCTCGACGACCCAGCACGGCGTGCCGCGATGGGCGAGGCGGCCCGGCGCCGCATCGAGTCGCGGTTTCCCCTCGCCGCGATGGTCGAGGGATACGAGCGCCTGTTCCTGCGGCTGGCCGATCGGGCCTAGCCCCTTGGCTGGGAGTGTGGCGGCTGGCGAGATTTCCGGATCCTTCGACGGGACGCGCCGCTGACGAGCACCACCACCGACCTGCCGGTCTACGCCTGTCACAAGACGCATGACCGCGCCGAGACGCTCTTCCGCGGCTGGCCGCGCGAGGGACGCGTGCTCGAGATGGCCGCCGGGAGCGGGGCCTTCGCCCTCCGCCTGCACCGCCTGGGCTTCGACGTCGAGGCGTGCGATCTCTTCCCCGAGCAGTTCCGCGTCCCCGAGGTGCAGGTCCGCTACGCCGACCTCTCGGGCACCCTGCCGTACGACGACGGTCGCTTCGACGTCATCTCCTGTCTCGAGGGCGTCGAGCATCTCGAGGACCAGTTCGCCTTCATCCGCGAGTGCTGGCGCATCCTGGCGCCGGGCGGCCGGCTGCTGATCTCCACGCCCAACATCCTCGGTCTTGCCTCGCGCTGGCGCTACTTCTGGACCGGGTTCTTCCCCCTCGCCACGCGTCCCGTGAACGAGTTCCACAAGGCGCCGGTGCACGACCACATCCACCTCATCACCTACCACGAGCTGCGCTACATCCTGCGGACCACGGGCTTCACCATCGAGCAGGTGACGACCGACCGGATCCGGAAGGGCGGGATGGGCCTCGCGTGGATGCTGCCGGTGGTGCACCTGTGGACGCGCGCGGCCATGCGCAAGGAGACCGACCAGCGCCAGGTCGCCGCCAACGCCGAGATCGCGCGGCACATGCTGTCGCCGGACCTGCTCTTCGGGCGCACGCTCATGCTGGTGGCCCGCAAGCCCGCGTGACGACCTCTCCGTCGCGCGTGCCGCTCACGGTGGTCATCCCGACGCTCGACGAGGCGCGGGTCATCGGGGAGCGGGTGCGCGAGCTGGCGTGGGCCGCGGAGGTGATCGTGGCCGACGGCGGCTCGAGCGACGGCACGGTCGAGGAGGCGCGCGCGGCGGGGGCGCGGGTGCTCGAGCGGGCGGGGGACTCCATCGCGGCCCAGCGCAACGCGGCCATCGCGGCGGCGTCGCATCCCTGGGTGCTCGCCCTCGACGCCGACGAGCGCTGCACGCCGGAGCTGGTGGCGGAGCTGCCGGGCGTGCTCGCCGCGACGACGCACGCGGCGTATCAGGTGCGCCGCCGCAACTTCTACCTCGGCGAGGAGCAGGTCCGGGGCCGCTGGGCGCGCGACTGGGTGGTGCGGCTCTTCCCGAAGGAGCGGCGGTACGTGGAGCAGCGGGTGCACGAGCGCCTCGAGGACGTGGCGAACGTCGGCGAGCTCCGGGGTACGCTGTTGCACGAGCCCTACCGCGACCTGCCGCACCAGCTCGAGAAGCTGGTGCGCTACGCGGAATGGGGCGCCCGCGACCTGCACGACAAGGGCCGGCGCGCCTCGTACGGCGACCTCGCCCTCCGGCCCGTCGCGCGCTTCCTGCGCGCCTGGCTGGGCGAGGGCCTGATCCTGCAGGGCCGCCGCGGCCTCATCGCCGCTATGCTCGGCGGGTGCGCGGCGTTCTTCAAGTACGCCGTCCTGTTCGACCTGCAGTCGCGTCGCGACCGTCCACCTCGGCCCTGAGCCCGGAGATCCGCATGCGGCCCCACCTGCTCCTCACCTACGACTTCCCCCCGATGGGGGGCGGCGTGTCGCGGTGGATGAGCGAGCTCACGCGACGCTACCCGCCCGGCGGCCTCGTGGTGAGCACGGGATTCATGAAGGGCGACGACGAGGTGGACGAGACGTACCCCAACCGCGTCGAGCGCGCGTTCGTGCCGTCGCATCGGCTGCGCACGCTGCCCGGCCTCCTCGTCTGGTCCCGGCACGCCTCGGTGCTCGCGCGCTCTACCGACGCCGAGTTCACCTGGTGCGGCACGCTCAAGCCGTGCGGCTATGCGGCCAAGTGGGTGCGCGAGCGCGTCGGCGTGCCCTACGGCGTGCTGGCGCACGGGCACGACTTCCTCGCCCTCCGGCACCAGCTGCACCGCTCCCGCCTCAAGCGCCGCGTCGCGCACGACCTGCTCGGTGCGGCGTCGGTGGTCGTGGCCAACAGCCGCTGGACGGCGCAGCTGGTGCGCTCGGTCTACGAGGAGCTCGGGCTGCCGTGCGGCGAGGGCCGGGTGCGCGTGGTGCCGCTGGGCACCGATCCCGACTTCTTCCGTCCCGGCGTGGACCCCGCGGCGGTGCGCGAGAAGTTCGGCCTCGAGAAGGGCCGCTGGCTCCTCACCGTGTCGCGCGTGGTGCGCCACAAGGGGCTCGACACCGTCATCCGCTCGCTCAAGCTCCTGGGCAAGGATCTGGGCGACGTGCGCTACGCCATCGTGGGCTCGGGCGGCGCGCTCGCCGAGATGAAGGCGCTGGCGAAGGAGATGGGTGTCGCGTCGCGCGTGAAGTTCCTCACCAATGTCACCGATGCCGACCTGCCGGCGCTCTACAACGCGGCGAGCGTGTACGTGGGGATGTCGCGCGAGCTCGGCCACGACGTCGAGGGATTCGGCATCTCGCTGGCGGAGGCGTCGGCGAGCGGGCTGCCGATCGTGGCGGGGCGGAGCGGCGGCATTCCGGACATCGTGGCCGACGGGGAGACGGGCCTGCTCATCGACACCGACCAGCCGGCGGCGGTCGCCGAGGCGGTCGGGCGCGTGCTGGGGGACGATTCGCTGGCGCGGCGGCTGGGCACGGAGGGGCGGAAGCGGGTGGAGTCGTACTTCAACTGGGATCGCGTCGCCCGCGACCTGCGCACCATCGGGCACGAGTACGCCGGGGCGTCGGTGCACGCCGGCTGATGCGCATCGCGTATTTCGCCGAGCTGTTCCCGGTCCTGTCCGAGACGCCGTACCTCAACATCGCCACGGGGCTGCTGCGGCGCGGGCACGACGTGCAGGTGTTCGCGCAGGCGGAGCCGCCGGGGCCCAAGCATCCCGACGTCGCGGCGCTGGAGCTCGCGGCGCGCACCAGCTATCCGGCGCTGCGCCGCCGGGCGCCGTGGAGCGAGCGGCGCCGGCGGGCCGTGGCGCTCTATCGCGAGGCGCCGACGGGGCGTCACCCTATGCTGCGGCGCGCGCTCAACCCGCTGCGCACCGGCCGCCGGGCGCTGAGTCTCGAGGCGTTCTTCGAGGCCGGCCGCTTCATGACCCAGCTGCCGTTCCACGCCGCCTACTGCGCCTTCGGCCGCGAGGGCCGCGAGGCGGTGCGGCTGCGCCGGCTGGGCGCCTTCGACGCGCCGATCGCCGTGTCGTTCCGGGGCCGCGACATCACGCATGACCCCCGTGTCGGCGGCCCGCGCCTCTATCGGGACGTCTTCCGCGAGGCGTCACTGCTCCTGCCGATGTGCCACGCCTTCGTGCCGCGGCTCGAGGCGCTCGGCGCGCCGCGCGAGCACATCGTGGTGCATCCCACCGGCATCGACGTCCGGCGGTTCGCCTTCCGCGCGCCCACCCCGCCGGCGCCGGGCGAGCCGCTGCGCCTCGTGAGCGTGGCACGGTTGCGGGAGAAGAAGGGGCTCGCGTACGCCATCGAGGCGGTGGGGCGGCTGCGCGCGTCGGGCGTGCCGGTGTGCTACGAGATCGCCGGCGACGGGCCGCTCCGCGCCGCGCTCGAGCGCCAGGTGGCCGATGCCGGACTGGGCGACGCGGTGCAGCTGCGTGGCGCGCTGCCGCAGGCGGAGGTGCGTGCGCTGATGGATCGGAGCCACCTCCTGCTCGCGCCGAGCGTGGTGGCGTCGGACGGCGACGAGGAGGGACTGCCGTCCGTCATCAAGGAGGCGCTCGCGGTGGGGCTGCCGGTGGTGGCGACGCGGCACAGCGGGATTCCGGAGATCGTCATTCCCGGCGAGACCGGGATGCTGGCGCCGGAGCGGGACGCGGAGGCGCTGGAGCGGGCCATCCGGGACCTGCTGGCGGTCCGCGATCAGTGGGGCGCGTATGCCATCCGAGGGCGCGCGCTGGTGGAGCGCGAGTACGACATCGAGGGGCTGAACGACCGGCTCGTGACGCTCCTGTCCGGGATGCGGCGGGCGTCCTAGGCCGTCTTCTCCACCCGCCGCTCGTCGGCGGGCACCACGCCGATGGCCCGCGTCGGGCAGTGCGCTACGTAGGTGGTGTCCACCGGCGACCAGCGGTGCACCGGGGCCACCGTCTCCGCCTTTCCCGTCTCGTCCATCCGGAACACCGTCGGCGCCCAGAGCGCGCAGGCGCCGCATCCCACGCAGCGGTCGCGATCCACCACCACGCGCACCGCGCGGCGCGGGTGCACGCCGGGGGGGAGGTGCGCCAGCGTGGTGCCCAGACCGTCGAGCGCCTCGAGCGTGGCGCGGCGGCCCTCGTCCACCAGTTCGTCGGCCCGGTCGAACGCGAACATCGGCACGTGGGCCACGCGCGGCTGCACCAGCACGAGCGAGGGGCGGTGCCAGCTGCGGAGGCGGTCGAGGTTCTGCGTCAGCATCACCACCTCGAGGCCGCGGATGTAGGTCGAGGCGAAGCCGAGGGGGCCCGCCTCCTCCCGGACCACGTCGGCGGGGCCCATGGCGTTCAGGTTCACGGCCACGATCGGCCCGCGCCCGGCGGCCGCGGCGAGCCGCAGCGGCAGGGTCTCCACCACCGCGCCGTCCACGGAGGTGCGTCCGCGGATGGCGCGGGGCGGGAAGAGGCCCGGCAGGGCGCACGACGCGAACACCGCGTCGGCCACGGGCACGTCGTCGAGGCCCGGCAGGCCCCAGAGCACCTGCGCGCCCGATTCGAGATCGACGGTGTTGACCAGGATGCGCCGGTGGAGGTCGCGGAAGGTGACCGTGCCCACCAGCGAGGACACGAGATGGTCCAGCGG
>DASUOW010000175.1:0-2903 GCA_036276435.1 Gemmatimonadales bacterium | reverse complement strand
CACGATGAAGGAGACGCTGAGCATGACGGCGGTCATCGCCGTCTGCGTGCTGTACTACGTGGTCCGGACCCGCCTGGTGCGCCGCGGACCACCCGACATGCCCATCGCCACGGCGGCCAGGAGTGTCCCGGATGCACGATGACTGAGCCGAACGCCCGCCTCGCCTCCGCCCTTGCCGACCGGTACCGCCTCGAGCGGGAGCTCGGGCAGGGCGGCATGGCCACGGTCTACCTCGCCGCGGACCTGAAGCACGACCGCAAGGTGGCGGTGAAGGTGCTCAAGCCCGAGCTCGCCGCCGTGCTCGGGGCCGAGCGCTTCGTGGTGGAGATCAAGACCACCGCCGCGCTGCAGCACCCGCACATCCTGCCCTTGTTCGACTCGGGCACCGCTGACGGCTTCCTGTTCTACGTGATGCCGTTCATCCAGGGCGAGACGCTCCGCTCGAAGCTGGATCGCGAGACCCAGTTGGGCATCGATGAGGCCGTCAAGCTCACCGTGGCCGTGGCCGACGCACTGGACTACGCCCATCGGCAGGGAGTGATCCACCGCGACATCAAGCCCGAGAACATCCTGCTCCATGACGGCCGGCCCATGGTGGCCGACTTCGGCATCGCGCTGGCGGTGAGTGCCGCGGCGGGCGGGCGCATGACCGAGACCGGGCTCTCGCTCGGCACCCCGCACTACATGAGCCCCGAGCAGGCCACGGGCGAGCGCGAGATCTCGGCGCGCAGCGACGTGTACTCGCTGGGCAGCGTGCTCTACGAGATGCTCACCGGCAGCCCCCCGCACACGGGGGCCAGTGCCCAGCAGATCATCATGAAGATCGTGACGGAGGAGGCCCAGCCCGTCACGAAGCTGCGCAAGTCGGTGCCGCCGAACGTGGCCGCCGCCGTGGCCAAGGCGGTCGAAAAGCTCCCCGCCGATCGCTTCGAGAGCGCCGCCGCGTTCAAGCAGGCGCTCGAGAACCCCGCCTTCGCCACCGGCGGCACCACACTGATCAGCGCCACCGGCACGCGCGCCGTCGGCGGCGTGTCGCGGCGGGCCTTGGGCGCCGCGACCGCTGCAGCCGCGCTCCTCCTCCTCGCCGCCACATGGGGCTGGACGCGGCGCACCGCGGCCCCAGGGCCCGAGCGACTCAAGGTCATCCTGCGCCCGACCGCGTTTCCTCCCGGCATCCTGGGGCGAAATGTCGCGCTGTCGCCCGACGGAAAGACCATCGTCTACATCGACACGACCGGCGGAGTCCAGCTGTGGATGAAGACCGCGGACCGCGCCGAGGGGACACTGCTGACCGGGGCGGCGGGGGGCGCCGCGCCGCGTTTCTCACGGGACGGCCAGTGGGTCGCGTTCTCCGCCGACCGCAAGGTGAAGAAGGTGCCGCGGGTCGGTGGCTCGCCGGTCACCCTCGGCGATTCGGCGTCGAACCTGCTCGCCTGGCTCGACGACGGAACCATCGTCTACCGGAGCACGCAGGAAAGCAGCACCATGCTGCGGGCCGTGTCGGCGGACGGCGTGCCGCTGCGGCAGTGGCACGACTCGCTCTTCCCAGGGCTCGAGGTCGTCAACCATCTGGACGGCCTCCCAGGCGGGCACGACGTGCTGGTGTCGATCTGCGAGAACCGATGCGAGACCAGCCGCCTCGTCGTGCTCGACGTTCTCTCGGGCGCCATGACGCCCCTCATGGGCGACGTGCTGAGTGCCTGGGCCATTGCCGACGACCGCGTGCTGTTCGTACGCAAGGGCGGCAGCGTGTTCCTGGGCGCGTACGACGCCCGCAAGCGGACGTTCCGGTCACCCCCGGTGCCGGTGCTCGAGGGCGTGCGCATCTCGATCCTTCCCGACCTCGTGGCGGCGCGCGACGGCACCCTGCTCTACATCACCGGTGAAGCCGACGATGGCGGACGGCCGTTCGAGGCGGTCTGGGTCACGAGGAACGGCCTGGCGTCGCTGGTCGATTCGAGCTGGCAGTGGCAGCAGCCGATCAACGGCAACGGGCTCACCCTCGCGCCCGACGGACGGCGCGTCGCGCTGAACATCCGGGAGTCCGGCCGCGGCACCAGCGACATCTGGGTCAAGCAGCTCGACCGAGGCCCGCTCACGCGCCTGACCTTCGAGGGCGCCACCAGCCGCCCCGTCTGGAGCGCGGATGGTCGCCACCTGTGGTACGTGTCGCGCGACAGCTCGGGCTTCAACCTGCGCCGCCGGCGCGCCGATGGCACGGCATCGGCCGAGGTGGTGCTGGACGCCACGGGCGAGATGGAAGAGATCATGCCGACGCCCGACACGATGGTGATGATCGTGCGCATGTCCGATGCGGGCGGGCGTCGCATCTTCCTGTTCCGGCGGAATGCCGGCACGGGCGACAGCGCCCTGGCGTCGCTGCTGGCGGCGAAGACCTACGACCAGGTCTCGCCCGCGCTCTCGCCCGACGGCCGCTGGCTCGCCTACACCTCGACCGAATCGGGCCGCCATGAGGTGTACGTGCGCCCCTTCCCCGACGTCGAGGCCGGCCGCTGGCAGATCTCCCGCGACGGAGGCTCGGAGCCGGTCTGGTCCCACAGCGGCCGTGAGCTGTTCTTCCGCAGCGAGGCGCCGCGCACGGTGGTCTCGGTGCCCGTGCTCCCGGGCCCCGCCTTCGCGACGGGCGACCAGAAGGTGCTGTTCGAGGACCGCTTCTTCCGGGACCGCCTCCACGTCCAGTATGCGGTGACACCGGACGACCAGCGGTTCTTCTTCCGCCGCCGGGTGCCGCGCGACGAGACGTCGGACGTGACAGCGGATCCGGGCGTCATGTTCGTCCGCCATTGGCTGGCGGAACTCGACTTGCGAGGGAACGCGCAGTGACGACCGGCGTCGCCGAGCGCCTCTCGCTCGCCCTGGCCGACCGGTACCGCATCGAGCGC
>DASUOW010000174.1:0-7284 GCA_036276435.1 Gemmatimonadales bacterium | reverse complement strand
TCGCGAAGGTATCGGGCAGGTCGGCGAGCGCCACGAGGTAGCGGCGCAGCTCCGCCGCCTCCTCCATCCGCGCGCCAGGCCGGACCGGCACCACGAGGCGCGGCAGGAGGAGGGTGGTGTCGGCGGCCGTCCGGCGCGCCTGCACGAGCGCGGCCTGCAGCCGCTGGTAGCCGGCGCCACGCGCATCGAGCCGCGCGAGCAGGAGTGACGGGTCCGGCGCGCGCAGGACCGAGTCCACGAGCGGCACCACGTCGGCCGCCGACCGACGCGCCATCAGGGTGTCCTCGCGCCACGAGAGGCGCACGCGCCCGTGGCGCATCGCCGCCACGTAGCGGAGTGCGCTCGCGCTCACGCGGGCGTCGAACGCCATGAGCTCGTCGGGCGGCAGCACGCCACCGGCCTCGAGTCGCGCCAGCGTGCTGTCGTGCGATGCGGCGTCGTAGTCGGCGGGCTCGAGCCCGTGCGAGCCGGCGGCGAGGAAGCGCTGGACCATCGCCCGCAGCGCGGGCGTCGGGCGGCTCTCGCTGGTCCATCGCAGGTTCCAGGCGCCGGCGTCGTAGAGACGGCGGACCGCGGCGCGCACGTCGCCGATCTCGGGCCGGTGCATGGCCGGGAGCGGACCGGCGGCCAGCAGCTGCTGCAGCGCGTCCGCGGCCGGCGACGGGACCGGCGCGGTCGCGGCCACGGGGGTCACCTGCGCCTCGAGCCTCGCCGCGCCCGCGAAGAGCAGCGCCGCGACGACGATCCCGCGCGCCCGGTCAGAGCGGGAAGGGAAAGCCACGGCGGAGCAGCTGGTCGAGGTCACGGTCGTGTCCGTAGATGTCGTCGTGGAAAAATACCTGCCCCTCGCCGGTCGCGACGGCGGTGCCGTACAGCAGGAGCACCGGGATGCGTCGCGCCAGGGTGGCCGTCACCGGCCGGTCGGATTGCATCGCCTGTGCCATGCGTTCCCGGGTCCACTCCGGCTGGTCCCGCAGGACGAACTCGGCCAGGGCCACCGGGTCCTGCAGCCGGACGCAACCGTGGCTGTAGTCGCGTCGCACGTCCGCGAAGAGCTGCTTCGAGGGCGTGTCGTGCAGGTAGATGGCGTGGGCATTGGGCAGCATGAACTTGATGCGCCCGAGGGAGTTGGCGTCCCCGGGCCGCTGGCGCACGTGCACGCTTCGGCCGATGGCCGCGATGGCCTCCGGCGTCGGGGGCACCACCCGGCCCTCGCGGAGCAGCTCCATGCGGTTGCGCGCGAGATAGCCCGGGTTCCGCATCGCGGCCGGACGGATCTCCTGCCGCTCGATCGACTTCGGCACTTCCCAGTAGGGGCTGAACACGAGGTACGTCATGCGCGCCGAGAACACCGGTGTCTCGTGCTTGAAGGCGCGTCCCACCACCACCGGCATCTGCAGGACGGGCCGCACCTCCCCGCCCGAATCCGCGAAGGCGTAGAGCCGGAACCCCGGAATGTTCACCAGGATGGGCGGCGACTCGAAGGCGCGCGGCAGCCAGCGCCAGCGCTCGAGCGTGAGCTCGATCTGCCGCAGCCGCGCCGCGAACGGGCGATTCAGGCGTGCGGCCGTCGACGTCCCCACGATGCCGTCGGGTGCGAGCGCGTTGCGGCGCTGGAAGGCCTGCACCGCGGCCACGAGCGTGGCGTCGTACAGCGTGTCGCCGGGAGCGTCGGGCACGGCCGCGGAGTCGGGCAGGTCGCCGAGCGCCCGCAGCAGGCGCCGGAGCGCCGGCGCGCCGGCGTACGCCGCCCCCGGGCGCATGCGTGGCGGCAGCGCCGGCAGCGGCACGAGCCCGCTGTCCCGGGCGAGCGAACGGTAGCGGACCAGCGCCTGCTTGAGCCGCAGGTAGCCGAACGCCGACGGCTCGAGCGCGTCCAGCACGCTGTCGGCATGCGCGGTGCGGCGCAGCTCGCCGATGACCGCCTGCAGGTCGGCCGGCTGCGGCGCGAGCTCGAGGTCGGTGTGCGCCGCGCGCGGCGCGATGCGGCCGACGTTGAGCGCGCGCGCGAAGCGCAGGGCATCGAGCGTGAGCATGAGGTCGAAGCGCGCCGCGGCCTCCGCGTCGGCGAAGGGGCCGTCCTCGGCCCGGAGCTGCAGCCGCTCGCCGTCGAAGTCGGCGGGATCGAGCCCCCGCAACTCGGCCCAGTGCAGGGCGACGGCGAGCGACCGCGCCGGCCGGCTCGGCCGGTCGCCCTCCAGCCACAGCGGCCGCCAGCCCGCCGCCTGGTACAGGCTCTCCGCTCGCGCCCGGACGTCGGCGAGCACGGGCCAGCGCATCTCGGCGTGGCGGCCGGAGGCGAGCACGCGCTGCGCTTCCGCGGCGAAGCGCGCGGAATCGGGCACCTGGACGGCGAGGGCGAGCAGCAGGGCGGGAAGCATCGGGCGCGGAATCTCGAACCACCCTGCCCCCGCGGCAACTGTCCCGGAGGACCATGCTACTGCACCGGCGCCGTCAGCCGGGCGAGGCGGATGAGGAGCCGGCGCGAGAACCGGTGCCCGCGGTACGTCGCGGCGGTGACCGGCACCGCCTTCTCCAGGTCGTCGGTGAGCATCGCCGCCGTGGCCTCCACGAAGGCGCGGTCGCTCACCAGCAGCGTCAGCTCGAAGTTGAGGCGGAAGGAGCGGTTGTCGAAGTTGGCGGTGCCGACGCCCGCGAGCACGTCGTCGACCACGAAGCACTTCTGGTGCAGGAACCCCTCGCGGTACAGCAGCATCTTGATGCCCGCGCGATCCATCTGCTCGATGTACGAGCGCGCCGCCAGGTCGCCGATGCGGTTGTCGGAGCGCTCGGGCAGCAGGAGCCGCACGTCCACGCCGCGGAGTCCCGCGAGCTGCAGCGCCGACACCATGCCCATGTCGGGCACGAAGTACGGTGTCGCGATCCACAGGCGCTTCGTGGCCATCATCAACACCTGCAGGTACATCATCGCCGCCTCCTCGAACACGTCGGAGGGATCGGAACGGCACACGAGCACCGCGGCGTTGCCCTCGGGCGCAGGGCACGGATCCCAGGCCAGGTCGGGAACCTCGCCGGAGGCCCACAGCCAGTCGGTGGCGAAGACGAACTGCACGCCGAGCGCCGCGGGGCCCTCGACGCGGGCGTAGGTGTCGCGCCACTTGCCGATCTTGCGGTCGAGGCCGAGGTATTCGTCGCCGAGGTTGTGGCCCCCGACCCACGCCACGTGGCCATCGACCACGACGCACTTGCGGTGGTTGCGGAAGTTGATCTGGAAGCGGTTGCCCCGCCCGCGCGTGCTGTTGAAGGCGGAGACCTTCACGCCGGCGTCGGTGAGCGCGTCGCAGTACCGATCGGGGAGCCCGTAGGAGCCGAGCTCGTCGTAGAGGAAGTACACGGGCACCCCCTCGCGCGCCTTGGCGATCAGCGCATCGCGGAACCGCCGTCCGAGGCCGTCGTCGCGCACGATGTAGAACTGGGCCAGCACGTGCGTGCGCGCCGCGGCGATGCCCGCGAAGATGCTGGCGAACGCGGCCTCGCCGTCGATGAGCAGCGACACCGCATTGCGGTCGGTGAACGGCTGCTGCGCGATGCGCGTGAGCGCGGCGTGGGCCGGGATGTGCTGCGCGGGCCGCACGACGTACGGCTCGATGGCCGCGCCGAGGCGGGTGGACGCCGCCACCACCTGCTCGGCCACCCGCTCGCGGGCCGTCAGGTACCCCTGGAACTTCGTGCGCCCGAAGACCAGGTAGAGCGGCACCGCGACGTAGGGAAAGGTGATCAGGGACACCGACCAGGCGATGGCGCCCTGGGGCGTGCGGGTCTGCATGATGGCGACGAGGGCGCACGCGAGGCCCGTCAGGTGGAGCAGTACGAGGGCGATCGTCAGCAACGTCACCTCCCCTCCTCATTGACAGGCGCTGGCCGGGGGTCGATTCTCCCTCGAACCCACCCACCCCCCATGCGCATACCCCTTCGGACCGGGCTCGTGCTCGCCGGCTGGCTCGTCGCCGCCCCGCTTGCCGCCCAGGACAGTGCGCGACCCGCTCCCCCATCGGCCGCGGCGGCTCCGGTGGGCCGTCCCGTGGTGCTCGGCCGGGACACCGTGCTGACGCTGTACGCCTCCCAGCCGCCGTACTCGCTGGAACAGCGCACGCTGGCGGTCACCGGCATGCTGGCGGAGGTGGCCGGCCGCGCGGACCTCCGCCTGGACAGCCTGCAGGTGGTGCCCCAAGCGGACGGCGCGTTCATCATGGCGGACTCCGTCGCGCTGCTCGCCGTGCTCGACGGCGATGCCCTCGCCGCCGGCGTGCCGCGCGACACGCTCGCCGCGCGCTGGGTGGCGTCGCTCGAGGCCGCGTTCTCGCGCCGGAGCGCCCGGTACCACGCGCGCGACCTCGCCCTTGGCATCGCCGAGGCGCTGATCGCGACGCTGGTGTTCGTGTTCCTGCTCCGCCTGGTGCTGGGGGCGGAGGACCGCCTCGAGGCGTGGCTGCGACGCTGGGCGGAGGCGCGCCTCGACCATGGCCCGCTGGCCAAGGCACGGCTCATCACGCCGGCCCAGATCGCGAGCGCCGTGCTGAGCGCGACGAGCCTCGTGCGCGTCATCACGCTGCTGACGCTCGCCTACCTGTGGCTGGTGGCGGTGTTCGGGGCGTTCGCGTTGACCCGGCCGCTGGCCGGCCGCATCATGCGGTTCGTCACCGAGCCGATCGTCGCGCTGGCGCGCGGGCTGGTGGGGTACCTGCCGAGCCTGTTCTTCATCATCGTGGTGCTGGCGGCGCTGCGGCTGCTGGTGCGCGCCATCCACGTCGTGTTCCGCGGCATCGAACAGGGGACGCTCAAGCTGCGGAAGTTCCCCGCCGAGTGGGCGGACCCGACATACAAGATCGTGCGCGCGCTGGTGTTCGCGTTCGGCTTCATCCTCATCTTCCCCTACCTGCCGGGAGCGGGCTCGGAGGCGTTCAACGCCATCTCGCTCTTCGCGGGCGCGCTCTTCTCGCTGGGGTCGACGGGCGCGGTGGCGAACATCGTGGCGGGCGTGGTGATCGTCTACACCCGCGCCTTCCGCGTGGGCGAGTTCGTGCGCATCGGCGAGACGGAGGGCATGGTCGTCGAGCGCTCGCTGCTCGTGACGCGGATCCGCACCGCCACGAACATCGAGGTGAGCATCCCGAGCGCCACGGTGCTGAACTCGCACGTGCAGAACTTCAGCGCGATGGCGCAGCAGGGCGGGCTCGTCGTGCAGAGCCGCGTCACCATCGGCTACGACGCGCCGTGGCGGCAGGTGCACGAACTGCTGCTCGCGGCGGCCGGCCGCACCGAGGGCGTGCTCGCGGCGCCGGCACCGTTCGTGGTGCAGGAGGCGCTCAACGACTACTACCCGACATACTGCCTCAACGCGTACACCGGCCACACCACGGCCATGGAGGTGTTCCGCCTGCGCTCGAGCCTCAACGAGGCGATCCAGGACGCGTTCTTCGAGGGCGGCGTCGAGATCCTCTCGCCCGCGTTCACGGCGATCCGCGACGGCAACCGCACCGCGATGCCGCCGCAGTACCTGCCGCCCGATTACCGGGCACCGGGCTGGAAGGTGGAGCGGGGGGATGGACGCGCCTAGATTGATGCGCTCCATCTTCCCGACGCCCTTCCCGACGATCATGACGACGACACCGACGCCGACGCCCACCCACGACGACATCATCTACCCCGAGACGGTCCCGTTCCTCCTCGTCCACGTCGCCTGCCTGGCGGCGATCTGGACCGGCGTGACGTGGCAGGCCGTCCTCCTGGCCATCGTGCTCTACGTGGTGCGCATGTTCGGCGTCACGGCGGGCTACCACCGCTACTTCTCGCACCGCACCTTCCGCACCGGCCGCGTGGCGCAGTTCCTCCTCGGCTGGCTGGCGCAGACCACGGCCCAGCTGGGCATCCTGTGGTGGGCGGCGAAGCATCGCCACCATCACCGGCACAGCGACACCGAGCTCGACGTGCACTCGCCCCGGCAGCACGGGTTCCTGTACGCGCACATGGGCTGGATCTTCACCGAGCGGCACGACGCCACCGACTTCGAGGCGGTGCCCGACCTGACGAAGTATCCCGAGCTCGTGTGGCTGAACAACCATCCCTACCTGCCGGCGCTCACGCTGGCGGCGGCGTGCTGGCTCGTCGCCGGCTGGCCGGGCGTGGTGGTGGGCTTCTTCTGGAGCACGGTGGCGCTGTATCACGGCACCTTCATGATCAATTCGCTCGCCCACGTGCACGGCCGGGTGCGCTACGTCACCGGCGACGACTCGCGCAACAACTGGTGGCTCGCGATCATCACGCTGGGCGAGGGCTGGCACAACAACCATCACGCCTACCAGCGCTCCACGCGGCAGGGCTTCTTCTGGTGGGAATTCGACCCGACGTACTACGCGCTCAAGGCCCTGTCGTGGCTGCGCGTGGTGTGGGACCTGGGCGTGCCGCCCCCCGAGGTGGTGCGCAACGAGCGGCCCCTCGGCCGCGCCACCATCGAGAAGGTGGCGCACCAGCTCGCGGCGAGCTTCGCGAGCGTGCACCTGCCGCACGTGCCCTCGGTCGCCGAGATCCGGCGCCGCGCGGAGGAGATGTACGCGGCCTCGCCGTCGATGGACGAGATCGCCGCGCGCGCGCGCGAGCTCATCGCGCAGCAGATGCAGGCGCTGCGCGGTCCGGAGGAAGCCACGACGTGATATCGACCGCCGACCGTCTTGCGCGAAACGGGGTACCGTCCTAGATAGCAGGACCATAGGGTGGCGCAGCGATGCGCACCCACCTTATCGCGCGGAGCGACACGCCTCCGCGAGATGAAGGCGCGACCGGCGCCCCACGACGGGGCGATCCGGTCGCGCCTTTTCCCGTTTCGGACCCCCAGTCGGAGTGAAGGCATCATGGCGCGGACCCCCACTGAAGCGATCAACAGCTACATCACCGACATGCTCTCGCTCGAGGAGCATATCCAGAAGGCCATCAACGCCCAGCTCGAGGACTTCAAGGACGAGTATCCCCAGGTGACGCAGGAGCTGCGCGGCTTCACGGGCCAGATCCAGAGCCACATCAGCACG
Source organism: Gemmatimonadales bacterium (assembly GCA_036276435.1). Taxonomy (GTDB): domain Bacteria; phylum Gemmatimonadota; class Gemmatimonadetes; order Gemmatimonadales; family GWC2-71-9; genus JAGGAG01. The sequence goes on along the minus strand of DASUOW010000174.1, from coordinate 241 downwards.
CTCAAGGGACTCGCCGACGCGCGCCAGGCCACCGGCGGCGGCGTGAGCGAGGCCATCAAGCGTGCCGGCTCCACCGTGGCCGGTCTCGGCGCGGCGGCGATCGACCTCGTCCGCACCGAGAAGCTGCCGAAGAACCTGCGGGACGACTACACCGCCTTCAGCCTCGCGACGGTGGGCTACCTGATGCTCAACACCACTGCGCTCTCCCTGAACGACCAGGAGACGGCGCAGATCGCGTCCC
>DASUOW010000173.1:0-9980 GCA_036276435.1 Gemmatimonadales bacterium | reverse complement strand
GCGGGCACGGTGGCGTTGCGCGAGCGCCGGGCCGACTGGCTGGCCGACAAGTGGGACGTCCATGCCCGCCTCGCGCAGCTCGAGCGGATGCGAGGTCGCGACTCGTCAGCGTTCGAGGTGAGCGAGCGGCTCCGCGCGCGCGCGCTGCTCGACGGCCTCGGCCTCGGGCAGGTGGCATGGAACGCCGGGGCCGATTCGGCGCTCGTGCGGCGCGAGCAGGAGCTGCGGCGTGCCATGACCGAGCTCTCGCGCGACGTGTCGCCGACGGCGCCGCAGGTGCTGGCGCTCCGCGGCACCGCCGACCCGCGCACGGCGCCACTGGTGGCGCGCGAGGCGCTGGCGCGCGCGGAGAGCGAGCGCGCCGACGTGCTGCTCACGCTGCGCGAACGCGCCCCGGGCTACGCGGCGCTCGTGGACGGGCGCACGGCCTCGTGGCGGGACGTGACGTCGCGCCTGCCCGAGGGCACCGCGATGCTCGAGTACCTGCTGGCGGACTCGTCGGCGACGCTCTTCGTGCTGCGGCGCGACGGCGTGCGCGCGCTGGACCTGGGCAGCGACCGGAAGACGGTGGCCTCGCTGGTGGCGTTCGCGCGCGGCCTGCTCGCGCGGCCGTCGGGCGCGGAGGCCTCCCGTGCCGTGCTCGAGCGGCTCTACCGGCTGCTGCTCGAGCCGGCGGAGACGGCGGGCCTGCTCGCGGGCACCGACCGGCTGCTCGTGGTGCCGCACCTGGAGCTCCACTACCTGCCGTTCGCCGCCCTGCGGCGGCCGGACGCCGAGGGACACTACCTGGTGGAGCGCTACGAGATCGCGACGGTGCCGTCGGCGTCGGTGTGGCTTGCGCTCGAGGCGCGCGCGCCGGCGCGGTCGCTGCGCGATGCGAAGGTGCTCGCGCTCGCGCCGGTGGCGGCCCAGCTGCCGGGCACGCGACGCGAGGTGGAGGCGATCGGCGCGCTGGCTCCGGGACGGACGACTGTGCTCGTGGGGGCACAGGCCACGCGGCGCGCGCTGGAGCAGGCCATGCCCGGGACGGACATCCTGCATCTCGCCACCTACGGCGTGCTCAACCGGCGCAATCCGCTCTTCTCTCACGTGGAACTCGCGGCCCCGGCCGGGCGTGACGGGCGGCTGGAGGTGCACGACGTGTACGGGCTGAAGCTCGACGCGCGCCTCGTGGTGCTGAGCGCCTGCCAGACGGCGCTCGGCTCCGGGCTCCGCGCCGACGTGCCCGCGGGCGACGAGTGGGTGGGGCTCTCGCAGGCGTTTCTGGCGGCGGGGGCGGAGCGCGTGCTCGCGACGCTGTGGCTCGTGGATGATCGTGCGACGGCGGACCTGATGGCACGTTTCCACGGTGCACTCGTGGCCGGCAAGGGCGAGGCGGTCGCGCTCGCCGAGCTGCAGCGGGAGGCGCTGGCGGATGGAAGGATGATGGACCCGTACTACTGGGCGGGACTTTCGCTGACGGGAGGACTGTGAGCATGTCTCGATGCTGCGAGCGGATGCGGAAGCGACTCGCTGCCGGCCTGGCACTCTCGCTGCTAATGGCGTGCAGCGATCGCACGGCCGATCCGACGCCGGCCCCCCCGACGGGCGACCCGTCCATCCTGCTCTCGGCGCCGGTGTCGCAATCCCTGCTCGATGACGGTGGCACGTCGTCCACTCTCGTCTTCGTATCCGCTCGATTGGGGACGTTCCCGCGCGGCGCTCGCGCGACGGTCGCACGACGAGGCTCCCGCACGGCGGTCGAGGCTCGCGTGGCAGGCGGCGGCTTCGATGCCGTGCCCCTGCGCGCGAGCGTCGGTGACGAGATCGAGGTGGTGGTGACGGACAGCGCCGGCGCGCGGCGCGTCGAGACCGGCACCGCGCGCGCCCCGGCGCGGCCGAAGGTGGTACGAACGTCGCCGAGGCCCACTCGAAGCGACGTACCCCTCAACTCCATCGTGCAGGTGGTGTTCAGCGCGCCGATGGATGCGGCCAGCGTGGCGGCGGCACTCGAGCTGTATCACGGCGAGACGCGCGTGCCGGGCACGGTGGCGCTGACGGATCAAGCCGGTACGATCGCGTCGTTCGTGCCGGAGGCGCCCTTCGCGCCGTCGACCGACTACCGCCTCGTGCTCGCCGCCTCGGCGCGGGACGTGCTCGGGCAGGCGCTCGATTCGTCGGTGGTGGTGACGTTCACCACGGGCGCGCCGACGAGCGCGCCGCCGATCAACGTCGTGGCGATCGACCGGGAGGTGGAGCGGCTCGAGCCGGGCGAGGCGGCCGACGTGCGTGCGTTCGTGTGTGCGCAGCGCTCCGTGCCGTGCGTCGAGGTGACGGCAGAGCTGAGCTGGACATCGACGTCGCCGGGCGTAGCGGTGGTGGAGGGCCTGGGCGCCACGGCTGGCCCCGGGCAGGCGCGCATCACTGCCGTGTCCGTCGGCGAAGCGAGAATCGTGGCTGCTGCCGGCGGTCAGTCGGACACGATGGCCCTCTACGTCTCCGTCTCCAGCGCGAATACAGCCGCGAACGAGCTCGTCTTCTCGTCCCAAGACCCGTCAGGGCCCCCGAACCAGTACCCCACGTCGGCGAACCTCTTCGCGATCCGAGCGGACGGTACCGGGCTGACGCAACTCACCCGCGGTGCGGCGAATCGTTACACCCAGCCATCGGTGGCTCGCGACGGTCGCATCGTGTTCGTCGACGGATTGGTCGATGGCATCTACCCTGTCGAGTTGAGCGTGCGTGAACGGGATGGGACGGTGCATCCCCTGTCACCTTCCGCGACCCAGGGCTTGGCCAGCTGCCCCACGTGGTCGCCCGACACGCGCTACATCGCGTATGTCAAAGACGGATCCATTCGCGTGGTGCGTACCGATGGCAGCGGCTCCATCGTGGCCCAGATCAACGGGTACGGGGATTCGCGTGTGGCCTGCCCCAGCTGGTCCCCGGACGGGACGCGACTGTCCTTCGGCCTCGTTAGTGGCTTCGGGGCGATGTTGGCCGTGACGGACGCCACTCTGTTCCCCGTGGTGAGCACAAGAGTCGGCGAGTGGCGGGCGGGCGTGAACTTCGGCCGGTGGTCGCCTGCAGGGGACGGCGTGGTCTCATTCGTGGAAGAGGGGGCGAGGATTTGGCTCGAGCGTACGCCGCTCGACAACACGCAAGGGGTGCGGATGGACCGTTTCATTTCGGTCATCGACTGTTGCAGCATCGTCGGGCTCCCATACGTTGCGAATTGGTCGTCGGACGGCACGCTGGTCGCCTTTCATCTCGGCGACGGAGGCATCCTCCTCGTTGATGCGACCGGCGGCGGATTGCACTGGATGTACGAGTTGCCGATCACCGGATCGGATCCGAGTTTCGTGCCGGCCGGCGTCAGTTTCACGCGCTGACGGCTGACCAGACCGATCCTGGGCGCGCCAGGAGAATCAGGGGTGACTGCAAACCTGAACCTCAGTGTCACGTGTGAATAGGCGACGGCGCAGCGGTCGGGACTCATCCGGAACCGTGGCGTCGCTCAGCACCGCCGCCTCGCGCACGATCAGGTCGAATGTGAGGACGAACGACGTCGAAAGTTGACGTTGCAGGAGGAGGACGCCATGCGCGGCAGGTGGATGTTCTGGGGCGGAGTGATCATGCTGGTGACCGCGTGCGGCGGCGACATGGCGGACGAGTCGGGTGACCGCGTGGTCACCGAGCCCGCCGGTGTGCTGCTCTCCTCTCCCATCCCGCGCCGGCTTAGCACTGCCGACGCCGCAGGCTCACTGGTGTTCGTGGCGGCCACGCCGGGATTCCGGCCGGCCGCCAGCACGGCGACGCTGCGGAACCTGCGGACCGGAGCGGTGCAGGCGGTCACGCTGCGCGATGGTGGTTTCGATCCCGTATCGCTGGAGGCAGAGGAGGCGGACACCGTCGAGGTGAGCATCGCGGGCGGCACGAGTGCACCCACGACCGAGACGGCGCTCGTGGCGCGCGGCAAGCCACCTCGCGTGGTCCGGAGCTCCCCCCAGCCGCGCCAGACCGACGTGCCGCTCAACGTGAGGATCGAGGTGGTGCTGAGCGCGCCTGTCGACGCCAGCACGCTGGAGGGAGAGGTCAGGCTGCTGCGCGGTGAGGTCCCGGTGCCCGGCACCGTGCTGCTGACGCCGGACCGGTTGACGGTCGGGTTCGCGCCGGCCGAGCCGCTGGTCGCATCGGCAGACTACACGCTCGTGCTCGGATCGGGAGTTGCGGACGTATTGGGAACGCTGCTGGAGGGCGCCGTGGCGGTGCCGTTCCAGACCGCGTCCTCCCCGGTCCAGCCCGACCCGACGGCGGGTGTCACGTCTCTGCCGGCGGGTCGTCTCGTATTTCAGTCGGCTGATGGCATCTGGGCCGTGGACACCGATGGCCGAAACCTCCTCCGTCTCACCGAGTCGGGGCGTTTCCCCACCGTGGCGGGTGACGGTCGCCTCGCCTTCGTGGATGGCCACGACCTCCGCCTGCGCGACACCGACGGCAGCATGCGCGCCGTGTTCGAGGGTGGCGATGCGTGGCTGTGGTGCCCGGTGTTCGTGAACGACGGCAACCGGATCGTGGTGGCCCGCTTCTGGGAGTCGGACGTCAGCCGGCGCAGCGAGCTCCTGGTGCTCTCGCTGGAGAGCGGAGAGACTCGGACGCTCGTGAGCAAGGACTGGTATCCCCACGGAAACCAACCGGCCTCGATATGGGGTGCCGACGAGGTCTGCGGCCATCCGTCCCCGGACGGCACGCTCGTGGCATATGTCGGCGGTGACGGCAACGACACGTGGGTGATCGGCATCGACGGCACCGGTGCGCGACAGGTCGCCGACGGCTACGGCGCGGGGCCATGGTCACCGGACGGTTCGACGCTCGCGCTCGTGCGTTGGCATCCGTACGACCTTGCGCGCCGGCCCCCGTCGGCCCTCGTGCGGGTCACTGATGGACGCATCATCGCCGGCTACTCGGACTTCGTGTATCCCGGCGCCCACGCCTGGGCACCGAACGGTGATGGCGTGGTGCTTCCCTGGGGGGCTGGCGCGATAGGCTTCCTGAGCACGAAAGGGGCGCTGGCCGCGTACACCGTCAGGCCCTTCCCGATCGCCGTCAGCTTCACCAACGTCGGCTACGTACCGCCGAGCGCGGCGCGCGCCCTGGGCGGCCAGTGAGCGTCAGCTCCGCCGGCTCGTCCGGGACGGCTCCTCCGGCAACCGGAAATCCTCCGCCTCCGGCGGCCGCACGATCAGGTCGAACGCGAGGAAAAACGTCTTCGAGAACGGATAGCACACGAACGGCGTCGCGAGCATGAGCGCGATCGTGCTGACGTGCAGGAACATCCACGGGATGTCGGGCCACGTGAGCGTCAGCACGCCCGTCCACCACGCCGTGAACACCACCATCACCGCGATGCAGTTGGCGAGATAGGCGCCGAGCCAGTAGCCGCGCTCGCCCCGCTCGAAGCGGATGCCGCACTTCGTGCACGCCGGCAGCATGCGCAGCCAGCGCACGAACGCGGGCCCGCCGCCGCAGTGCGGGCAGCGCAGGCGCAGGGCGCGCAGGAAGTAGCGGGGAATCGATCGGTGCGGCATCTCCCTATTCCTACCCCCGCGCCTCGATCCACGCCAGCAGGTCGGCCAGCCGCTCCTCGTAGCCCCAGTCAACGAACAGCGCATGTCCCGCCTCGGGATACTCGCGCAACGTCACGACCTCACGCGCGGGACCCAAGGCGAGCCGGCGGCTGCCCTCGATCGGCACCATCCGGTCGCCGGTGCCGTGCAGGATCAGCGTCGGCACGGTCAGCTTCGCCGCGCGCGCGTGCAGGGCGGCGATGGCGTCGATCGTCTCGGTGCCGAGCCGGGCGCTCGCGGCGCGATGGAAGAGCGGGTCGTCGATGAGTGCCCGCACGATGGCCGGGTCGCGGGCGAGGTTCGAGAGGTCGAGACCGGTCACCTGCGTGTAGGTGGGCCACACGCGCGTGAGCAGTCGCGCCAGCAGGATGAGCGGCTTCGGCACGCCGGGATCACCGAGCACCGGCGCGGCCGCGGCGACGCCCGCGAGGCCCGCCGGATGCTCCACGGCGTAGTCGATCACCATCAGCCCACCCAGGCTGTTGCCCAGCAGCACGATCGGCACGTCGCCCTCGGCGGCGCGCACGTGGCGGACGAAGGCGTCGAGGTCGTCGCGGAACTCGGCCCACGCGCCGATGTGGCCGCGGCGGCCGGGCGAGCGGCCATTGCCGCGCGTGTCGAGCGCCCAGACCGCCCAGCCGTGCTCGGGAAGGAACCGCACCAGGTGCGGATAGAGCCCGCTGTGATCGCCCAGCCCGTGCACGTTCACGAGCACGCCGCGGCGCTCGGCCGCGGGCCACCGCTGCCAAAAGAGTGGGGCGCGGTCCCAGCCCGGGAACGTCCCGGTGGCGGCGGCGCCGCTCATCGGCTCACCCGCACGGCGCCGTCCTCGACGAGCCACGCATCGCCCTCGCGCGTCTCGGCGAGCTGTCGCTCGCTGCACGCCGCCGGTGCCGGCGGCAGGTCGTCCTCGAGGCCGAAGCCGAGCGCGTAGAGCGCCGGTCCCGCGTTGCGCGCGTGCTCGGCGACGAAGGCGTGCAGCGCACCGGCCGGCACGATCTCGCCGTCGAACGCGCCGCGGCGATGCCGGTCGAGTGATGCGATGACGGCCTCGCGCGGCGCCTCGAGCCGGCGATAGCGCGTGCGCAGCGCGGCCTCGTCGCTGTGGCTGCCGCCGAAGCGATCGGGCACGAGGCGGCAGGCGCACTGGCCCACGCGCAGGTGGGCCGCCGTCTGGGCGCCGCGGAAGAGGCGCCGGAAGGCCGTCAGCCGATTGGTGTCGAGAACGTCGGCGCGCACGCCGGAGGGGAGCATCGACCGGATTTCACTGAGGGTGAGGGCACTCACCACCACGAGCTGATAGCACACGGCGTCAGGAGGGCCGGCGCCGCTCCTTGCGCCCCTGGAGGATGAGCTGGGCGGCCTCGCCCGCCGGGCCGCCGCGGCGCGCCATCGTCTCGAGCGTGGCCTCGTCGCGGTCGCGCAGCTGGGCGGCGAGCAGCACGGTGAGGGCGCCGCTCGCCTCGCGCTCGCGGTCGGCGAGGGTGCGCGCGCGGACCTGCAGGCCGAACCACGCGGCCAGCGCCAGCGCGCCGACGCCGACCATGAAGCCCAGCGTGCCGAGGGAGGGGGCGATGGCGCCGCGCATGGCGGCGATGCCGACGATGAAACCGGCGACGCCGAGGAGGACCGTGAGCCACATCGCCCGGCGGTATTCGCGGGCGCCCTCGCTCAGGCCCGCCCGTCCCGCCATCAGCTTCGGCAGGAGCGGCGACATCAGATGGGCAGGTCGTCCCGCACGAGCACCAGGATGGCGCCCTGCGGCACCACGAGGTAGCGGCGGTCCTCGAAGGTGATCTCGACGGAGGCCTTGCGGAAGAAGATGGCGTGGTCGCCCACCTTCGCCTGCATGGCGGAGCGGCGCTTCTCGCCGCGGCCGGCCTTCCACGGCTCGTCGTCGAAGGCGCTGATGTCGGGCACGGCGTCGCCCGGGCCGACGGCGACGATCAGGCCGCCCTGCACCTGCTGCGTGTCGACGGCGGTGGCGGGCAGGTAGAGGCCGACGCGGGTGCGGTCGTCCCCCTCCTCGGGGGTGATGAGCACCCGGTCGCCGACGAGCAGCAGCTGCTTGCGAGGGAACTCCACGCCTTCCCCGCTCACCCCTCGCTCCCGAGGTCGTGGACGGTGGCGAGCTCGAGGATCCTGAGCTTGCGGGTCATGGTCGGCAGGCGCAGCAGCACCTCGTCGCCCACCTGGCGGTCGGCGAGGGCGCGACCGAGGGGCGAGGCGAGGGAGATGTGCCCGGCGTCGAGATCCATCATTTCGGCGAGCACCACCTCGAACTCCTCCACTTCATCGGTCTTCAGGTCGATGACCTTCACCCTGGACCCCAGGCCGACGCGGTCGGTGGGGGCCTCGGTGTTGGCGAGCTGCTGGACCTGCTGCATGCGCTGGTGGAGCTGGGAGAGTCGCGCCTGCACGAACTGCTGTCGCTCGAGGGCGGACTTGTACTCCGAGTTCTCGCGCAGGTCCCCCAGCTCGACCGCGTGGGCGATCGCCTGGGGCAGGGTCACGTTCAATTCGTAGCTGAGCTGCTCGATCTCCAGAGACAGCTTCTGCCGCATTTCGTTGAGCATCGTGGGGCCGGCATGGGAAAAAAGAAGGCCCCGGGCCGTCGATCCAAGGGCCCGGGTCCGCCTGTGACACTGTGTCCAAAGATAGCACCGATCTTCTACTTCCGCCCCCTCCACGCCTCCAGGATGCGCCGCACCTGACGGGCATGCACCTCGAGGTGCTCCGCGTAGATCCCGAGCCACGTCTCGGCGCCGTAAGTGCCTGATTCCGAGTGGGTTCCTTGCCTCGCCCACTGGGCGTCGCCGAGCCGGCGGAGGAGCGGAACGGTGTTGGCCCGGACCGCGCGCACGGCGAGCAGGGCGGGGGCCATGGGGTGCGCGTGATAGTCGAGCTCGGTGGCCCAGCGGTCCTGGTCGTAGCCCATGATGGTGGGCTGGCGCTCGCCGACGAGGAAGCGGATGCGCATGTGGGCATTGGCCTCACTGTCGGCACAGTGCACGGCCACCTCGTGTACCGACCATGAGCCGGGTGCGGGGCGCCACTGCAGCGCCTCGACCGGCACCTCGGCGATGGCGGCCTCGAGCAGGTCGGGGCCGGCCGCGTAGCGGGCGATGAGCGTCTCGCGCTCGGCGGGCGTCATGTCAGGCTCCCTCGACACCGGGTCGGGTACCCACCCCGCAGATCGGGGCGGTCAATGGGGACACAAACAATTGCCATTGAAGGTGTTAATGCTTTCGTCACGCTCCGTTGACGGCGGCGCTCTGAAGCGCTTGTGAAGATTGACGCAAGATGTTCGGTGCAGTAACATCGTCCTACCTGAAGATGACGAATTCGAAGGTTTTCCTTCCCCTCACAGGGTGCTCCCGGATGGCCCAACGTAATGCCCGCTGGCGTCCCCTCGCTGGCGCGCTCACGACCCTCGCACTGGCCCTGCTGGCCGGGTGCGGCCCCGCCGAGAACTACAAGCAGTCCTCGCTCGACCCCCAGAGCGACTTCACCCGGATGATCCACTCGCTGTACCAGGTCGAGTACTACCTGGCGCTGGCGGTGTTCATCCTGGTCGAGGCCGCGCTCGTGTACGTCGTGCTGCGCTTCCGCGGCAAGCCGGAGGATCCGGAGCCGGAGCAGGTGCACGGCAACACGATGGTCGAGGTGATCTGGACGGCGATCCCGGCGCTCATCCTCGCGGCGCTCGCCGTGCCGACGGTCAAGACGATCTTCCGCACCTACGAGGTGCCGCAGGGCGACGCACTGCAGGTGGAGGTGATCGGCCACCAGTGGTGGTGGGAGTTCCGCTATCCGCAGTACGGCCTGGTCACCGCGAACGAGTTCCACGTGCCGGTGGGCCGCACGGTGTCGCTGCGGATGATCACGCAGGACGTGCTGCACAGCTTCTGGCTGCCCAAGCTCGCCGCGAAGCGCGACGTCTTCCAGCAGCGCACCACGACGCTCTGGTTCACGGCCGAGAAGGAAGGGCTCTACCCGGGCCAGTGCACCGAGTTCTGCGGCCTCCAGCACGGGCGCATGGCCTTCAACGTGATGGCGGACTCGCCGCAGGCCTTCGAGCAGTACATCGCGACGCTCAAGGCCTCGGCGCCGGCGCCCGCGGCGGCCCCGGCCGCCGTCGACTCGGCCACGCCCACCGCGCTCGCGGGCACCACCACCACCAGCCTCGGCGCCACGACGGTCGTCGCCGACACGACGGCGGGCTCCCAGCTGTGGATGACGAAGGGCTGCCTCGGCTGCCATTCGCTCGACGCCACCAAGCCGATGGGCGTGGGCCCGAACCTCGCCGGCATCGGCACGCGCAAGTACATCGCGGCGGGCTGGCTCGAGAACACCGACGCCAACCTGGCGAAG
>DASUOW010000172.1:0-14464 GCA_036276435.1 Gemmatimonadales bacterium | reverse complement strand
ACGGCCGCGTGCTGGTGCGGCGCAGCGTGGACGCGACCGTGCCGAAGGGCACGTCGCAGCAGCGCCTCGCGCTGGGCCAGATCGAGCCGGGTTCGCTCGTCTCCTTCGATCCCGACGTGGCGATCGTCGGCACCACCTACGACGGCGACGTGTCGCAGGCGAGCGCGCTGCGGCGCCTGGTGGGCCGTCAGCTCACCCTCGAGCGGCCCCGCGCCGGCGGTGGCTACGAGACGCTGACCGTCACCCTGCTCGGGGTCGATCCGTTCCGCTTCCGCATGCCCGACGGCACCGTGGCATTCGACCAGCCCGGCGGCCAGCTGCGCTTCCCCGAGGACGCGGTGGTCGTGGCGCCGACCGTGAGCGCCGCCGTGCAGAGCGCCGCGGCGAAGAAGGCACTCAGGCTGGGCTGGTTCACCGGCGGCGCCGACTGGATGGCCGGCTACGACGTGGTGCTCGGCCGCGGGGAAGCGCGCGTCGCGGGGCGCGCCGTGCTGTCGTCGTCGGCGCTGGCGGTGCAGGACGCGGAGGTGCAGCTGCTGGCGGGGGCGGTGTCGCGCGGGCGTCCCGAGGTGACGGCCAAGCGCCGTGGCGCGGTCATGCAGGAGATGGCGATGGCGGCGCCACCGGCCGACTTCGCGGGTGAGCAGCGCGCGGGCGAGTTCCACCTCTACACGCTCCCCGGGCGCCTGACGCTGCAGCCGGGGCAGGTGACCACGGTGGCGTTCTTCGAGCCGGCGAGCGCCGCCTACGAGAAGCGGCTGGTGGTGCGGAGCGCGATGCCCATCTGGGGATACATCCCGCAGCTCCCGGAGGAGCAGCCGGTGCCCGTCGAGGTGAGCTACCTCTTCAAGCGCCCGCGCGGCTCCGCGTTCGGCGACCGTCCGCTGCCCGGCGGCACGGCGCGCCTCTACGTGCCCGACGCCGAAGGCCGCCAGCAGATGGTGGGCGAGGCGACGGTGGGGCACACGCCCGCGGGCGCCGAGTGGTCGCTTGCCGCGGGCGAGGCGTTCGACGTCACGGCCAAGCGCACCCAGACCGACTACAACGTGGTGCAGGAGAAGGTGAAGGGCGTGGTGCGCAGCTCGGCGACGATCGGCTGGAAGGTCTCGCTCGCGAACGCCACCGACTCGACGGCCGTGGTGGACGTGCGGGAGGAGCGCGGCGGCGAGTGGAGCATCGTGCAGAGCTCCGCGCCGCCGGAGCGGCTCTCCGCGCAGGTGACCCGTTTCCGCGTCTCCATCGCGCCGCGCGGCAGTGCCGAGCTCACCTACACCGTCAAGGCGGTCTGGTGACGGCGGTCACGCTCGTTCACCTCTCGGACCTTCACTTCGGCCGCGACGCCGACCTGGCGCAGATCCGGGCGATCGCGGCCCTGATGCCCTCGATCGCGCCCGACGTCATCTGCGTGTCGGGCGACCTCACCCAGCGCGCGCGGCACGGCGAGTTCCAGGCGGCACTGGGGTTCTTCGACCGGCTGCAGGCGGTGGCGCCGACGATCACGCTGCCCGGCAACCACGACGTGCAGTGGTGGGAGAGCCCCTTCCACCTGCTCGGCACCGAGCGGCTGTACGCCAAGTACCGCCGCTGGTTCGGGCTCGAGCTCACGCCGACGCTCGAGCGGCCCGGCGTCATCGTCTGCACGGCGCTCACGAGCCACGGCGTCGCGGCCGGCTCGATGACGAGCAACCTGAACGACATGGCGGTGAAGGGACACCTGCCCGCGAGCGAGGTGGAGCGGGTGCGCCGCTGCTTCGCGGCGGCCGCGCCCGGCGCGGCGCGCGTGCTGATGCTGCACCACAACGTGCTGCGGGGCAGCATCTCGCGGCGCATGGGCCTCGCCCGGCCGGAGGAGGCGCAGCAGCGGCTCATCGGGCTCGCCCCCGACGTCATCCTCACCGGCCACGACCACGAGGAGACGACGGCACTCCTCGGCGATCGCATCGTGGTGAGCGCGGCGAGCACGCACACGCGGCGGACGCGCGGACAGCGCCCGTCGGCGTTCAACGCGCTGCGCCTCGAGCCGGACCGCATCGGCGTGCGGCACTGGTGGTGGAGCGGCAGCGCCTTCACGCCCTCGGACGAGACGTGGTATCCGCGCGTGCGCCGGCAGGGAGCCGATGTCGCCGGGTGACGCCCAGCTCGCGCTGCCGCTCGACGCGCCACCCGTTCCGCTCGACGTCCGCCTGCGCACGATGGGGCTCCGCGACGTCGCCGCCATCCGGACCCACCGCAACCGCAGCGTCCTCGTCAGCCTCACGCGGCACGGCGTGCTGGGCGTGCACGCCGACTATGCGGGGGCGCCGGACCACGTGATCGCCGCCATCGTGCGCTTCCTGCGGCGCGGCGTGTCGGCGGCCGAGCGCCGCCGGGCGCTGGAGGTGCTGCGCACGTGGCCGGTGTCGTCGCCGGCACCCAGGCCGCGTCGGGCGCGCCGGGCTCCGCCGCCGCCGGCCGACGCGAAGGCGCTCGCGAAGCTCACCGCGCGGTGGCACGAGCTCAACGCGCAGCACTTCGACGGCGGCCTGCGGGAGATCCCGATCCACCTGTCGGGACGGATGCGGCGCCGGCTGGGGCAGCTGGTCTACCACCGCTCCGACAACGCGCCGATCGAGATCGTGCTGAAGCGTCGCTTCGTGCACCGCGGCCCCTGGGCCGACGTCGAGGAGACGCTGCTGCACGAGATGGTGCACCAGTGGCAGGCGGAGTCGGGCCGGCCGGTGGACCACGGCCGCGAGTTCCGCCGCAAGGCGCGCGAGGTGGGCATCTCGCCGCGCGCCGTGGCGGACCTCGCGCCCTGATCCCATATTCGGGGCCTCGAACTCCCGCGGAGCGTCGCCTGCCGAGCCACATCCGTCCCGTCGCGCTCCTGCTCCTCGTCGCCGGCTGCACGCCGGCCGCTCCGACCCTCGACCCGATCGACGCCAACGACAATCGCGTCGCCGCCGGCACGCTCGCAGACGGCGTGCTGTCGCTCCGGCTCACCCTCCGGCAGGGCGCGTGGTTCCCCGACTCGAGCGACGGGGCGAGCACTCCCCTGCCGGCCTTCGCCGCCGGCGACGGCCCGCTGCAGATCCCCGGTCCCCTCATCCGCGTGCCCGAGGGCACGGAGATCCGGGTGCGGGTCGAGAACCGCCTGGGCAAGGCGGCCACGCTGCACGGCCTGCACACGCGGCCCGGCACGGGGGACCCGGTGCCCCTCGCGCCCGGGGCTGTGCGTGAGGTGCGCTTCGCCGCGGGCACGCCGGGCACCTACTACTACTGGGCCTCCACCAGCGGCATCCCGGTGCAGGACCGCGACGGCGAGGACAGCCAGCTCGCCGGGGCGTTCGTCGTGGATCCCGCTGGTGCACCCCCTGGCGATCGCATCTTCGTGCTGGGCAACTGGTTCGCGAAGGGCGACACCGCCGCGCGACCCGTGCTGCCCATCCGCGAGGTCATGACGATCAACGGCCGCTCCTGGCCCCACACCGAGCGACTGGAAGCCGTCGTCGGCGATTCCCTCCGCTGGCGCTTCATCAACGCGACCAACGGCTCGCATCCCATGCACCTGCACGGGGTGTACTTCGCGGTCGACAGCCGGGGCGACTGGCGGCAGGACACCGCGTACGCGCCAGCGGAGCGGCCGCTCGAGGTGACCGAGCTGATGCTGCCGGGCGCCACGATGACGATGCAGTGGGCGGCGCAGCGGCCGGGCAACTGGCTCATGCATTGCCATTTCGCCTTTCACGTCTCGCCGTTCACGTCGCTGACGCGCGTGCTCGCCGGCGACACGATCCACCACGGCGACCACGTCGCCGACAAGGCGATGGCAGGTCTCGTCCTCGGCGTGCGCGTGACGGCGCCGCCGGGATACGCCGACCCGGTCGACACGGTGCCGCCGCGCGACATCCGCCTGCTGGTGCAGTCGCGGGCCAACCACTTCGGCACCGCGAAGGGCTACGGCTTCGTGGTGCAGGAGGGCGCCGAGCCGGCGCGCGACTCCATCCGCATCCCCGGCACGCCGCTGGTGCTCGAGCGCGGGCGGCCGGTGCGCATCACGGTGGTGAACCGGCTCGACGAGCAGACGGCGGTGCACTGGCACGGGATCGAGCTGCCGAGCTGGCCGGACGGCGTGCCGGGCTGGAGCGGGATCGGGCCGCGGGTGATGCCTCCGATCGCACCGGGCGACTCGTTCGTGGCCGAGTTCACGCCGCCACGCGCCGGGACGTTCATCTACCACACGCACGCGCACGAACTCGAGCAGATGTCGCAGGGGCTGGTCGGTGCGCTGCTCGTGGTGGAGCCGGGCACGCGGCCCGACCCCGCGCGCGAGGCGACGCTGCTGGTGAGCGCCGACGGTCCGTTCTCGGAGCACGCGCGGGGCTTCGTGAACGGGCGCCACGACCCGCCGCCCCTCGTGGTGCCGGCGGGACGGCCGTACCGCCTGCGGCTCATCAACATCCATCCCGACGTGCGCGTGCGCACGCGGCTCGTGCGTGACTCGGTGCCGCTCGCGTGGCGGAGGGTGGCCACCGACGGGGCCGACCTGCCTGCAAGCCGGGCGGTGGACGGCCCGGCCGAGTGGCTGTCGGGCCCGGGCATGACGCAGGATGTGGAGATCCGGGTGGCACGCGGCGAGCGGCTGATGCTCGAACTGTTCGCGCCGTTCGCGGAGACGCCGTGGACGCTGCGGGTGCCGGTGCTGGGTCGGTAGCGCGGAGCCGCTGGTCGCAGGACACGGCGCCGGACTTGCCGGTGCCGGGGGCGGCTATATTTCACGGTTCACCAAGGTTCGACACTGTCACGAGGCCCCGATGAGCACCGCGATCGCAACTTCCCAGTTTCCCGGCGTCGATTTCTACAACATGGACACGCTCCTCTCCGAAGAGGAGCGCGCCGTCCGCGACACCGTCCGTGCCTGGGTGGATGAGCACCTCATGCCGGTCATCGGCGACGCCTACATCAAGGGCGAGTTCCCGAAGCACCTGATCCCCGGCATGGCCGAGCTGGGCCTCTTCGGCGCCAACCTGCCCGAGGAGTACGGCTGCGCGGGGCTCAACAACGTGGCGTACGGCCTGATCATGCAGGAGCTCGAGCGCGGCGACAGCGGCATCCGCTCGTTCGCGTCGGTGCAGGGCGGCCTGGTCATGTATCCCATCTACGCCTTCGGGTCCGAGGAGCAGAAGCAGCACTGGCTGCCGCGGCTCGCGACGGGGCAGGAGATCGGGTGTTTCGGGCTCACCGAGCCGGATTTCGGGTCGAACCCGGGCGGCATGATCACCACGGCGCGCGAGACGAAGGACGGCTGGGTGCTCAACGGCGCCAAGATGTGGATCACCAACGGCAGCCAGGCCACGGTGTCGATCATCTGGGCGAAGACGGGCGACATCGAGGACTCGAAGTCGATCCGCGGCTTCATCGTGCCGACGAACACGAAGGGCTACACGGCGCGCGACCAGAAGGGGAAGCTGTCGCTCCGCGCCTCGGACACGAGCGAGATCGTGCTGGAGGACTGCCTGGTGCCGAAGGACGCCCTGCTGCCGAAGAGCGGCGGGCTCAAGAGCCCGCTCATGTGCCTGACGCAGGCGCGGTACGGCATCGCGTGGGGGGCCATCGGCGCCGCGATGGCGTGCTACGTGGAGGCGGTGAGCTACGCGAAGAACCGGGTGATGTTCGGCCGGCCCATCGCGCAGACGCAGATCCAGCAGGTGCGCCTCGCCGACATGCTCACCGAGATCACCAAGGGCCAGCTCCTCGCGCTGCAGCTGGGCCGGCTCAAGGACGCGGGCACCTTCACGCCCTCGCAGGTGTCGCTTGCCAAGCGCAACAACGTGAACATGGCGTGCGAGTGCGCGCGCGAGGCGCGGCGCCTGCTCGGCGGCAACGGCATCCTGGTCGAGTACCACTCCATGCGCCACATGGCGAACCTCGAGTCGGTGTACACCTACGAGGGGACCCACGACGTGCACGGGCTGATCCTCGGGCAGGAGATCACCGGACTGCCGGCCTACTAGTCCGCTGCCGTCCCGGGCGTATACTTGGTGCCCGGCACCCCGATGAACGAGACCTCGACCGACGACCGCCTCCTCGCCCCCCACCGGCCCGACGACGGGCCGGTGCAGCCCGTGGCGTCCGACGCCACCGGCATGGCGCGCTGGTTCGAGGAGCACGGCCGGGCGGTGTACAACTACTTCCGCTTCCTCGGCGCCTCGCCCGACGAGGCGGAGGAGCTGAGCGCCGAGACGTTCTTCCGCGCCATCCGGGCGCGGGACGCCTACGACCCCACCCGCGCGAGCGCCCGCACCTGGCTCTGCCGCATCGCCCACAACGCCTGGTGCGACACGCTGCGCCGGGCGAAGCGGCGCAAGTCGATTCCGCTCGCCGCCTTCCGCGACCTCGCGGTGGACGCGCCGTCGCCCGAGGAGCGGCTCCTGTGGGAGGAACAGGTCGCGGCGCTGCTGGCCGCCGTGGCCACCCTGCCGCCGGCCGACCAGGAGCTCATCGGCCTGCGCTACGGCGGCGACCTCGACTGTGCCGCCATCGGCGCCACGCTCGGGGTGAGCGAGGGCACGGTGCGCACCCGGTTGTGGCGGGCGCTCGGACGCCTGCGCAAGGTGATGGCGGCATGAGCCGGGACCACGTGCCGGCCGACCTCGACGCCCTCGACCGCCAGCTGCGCGCCGTGCAGTTCGAGCCGCGCGCCTCGCTGGGCTCGGAGCTCGAGGGACGGGCGCGGCGCGGGGAGCGGGCGCTGGGCGACGTGAGTCCGCTGCAGTCGTTCGCGGTGCGGTCGGCGCTGGCGCTGGTGAGCGTCGCCGCGGCCGCGGCGCTGGTGGTGGGCGTCACGCCGCCGCCCCATCGCATCGACGTCTGCTGCGACGACCTCGTGGGCAACAAGTCGGCCACCGACGGCATGGTGCTGAGCCTCGACCCCCGTGGCCGGGTGACCTCGCTCCTGCTGTACGAGGACCTGGACGGCTCGCGCTCCCGGACGGCCGCCGACCGGGTGCACTTCGTCCGCGGCTCCGAGCTCGCGCTGGCCGTGCCGGCGCACGAGGACGGCCACACCACCTTCGTGAAGTGCTGCGACGACCTGGACGGCGAGGGTCCGGCCGACGACGGGCTCATGGTGATGGGCCACCTGCCCGAGCAGATCCACTTCGCCGCGCTCATCCGCTACGAGGGGAAGCGCCAGGTCCTGCGCTGACCGCTGCCGCCGCTGGTCGGGGCAGGTGTGACGCCGGCACCCCTGGTCCGTATAACCTCCCGTCCTCATGAATCCGACCACCAGACGTGTCGCCGCGACGCCGGTCTCCGAAACCGGCCCCGAGCAGTTGTGCGCCGAGTGGTACGCGGCGCACGGCGCGGCGGTCTACAACTACTTCCGCTTCCAGCTCGCCTCCCCCGACGAGGCCGAGGACCTGACGGCCGAGGCATTCCTGCGGGCCATACGGGCCGCCGACCGGTTCGACCCGGCCAGGGCGGCGCCGCTGACGTGGCTGCTGACGATCGCGCGCCATGTCCTCATCGACCACGTACGAAGCGCCCGGGTGCGGCGCCACGTCGGCTTCGACGAACTGCGCGACCTGCCGGTGGATGCGCCCTCGCCCGAGGAGCGCATGCTGCGACGGGAGGCGGTGGCGGAGGTCCTCGATGCGATGGCCGGGATGCGCCCGGAGGACCGGGAGATCCTGAGCCTGCGCTTCGGCGGCGAGCTGGAGATCCCCGAGATCGCGGCGGCGCTCGGCGTGCGCGCCGGCACGGTGCGGACCCGGCTGTGGCGCGCCATCGAGCGCCTGCGGGAGCGGTTGCAGTGACCGGCGATCACTCGTCACGGGGCGGCGACCCTCACGGCGCCGACACCGAGCGGATGCTCGCCGGGCTCCGGTTCGCGCCACGAGCTTCCCTCGGGCCGGAGATCGTGGGACGGGTGCGTCGCGGCGAGGTTGCGAAGGGTGGCCTCGGTCCGCGACGGCCTCCCCTCGGACGGTGGCTGGCGGCCGCCGCCGTCCTGCTGCTCACCCTCCCCGTAGGCCGTGCCGGCCATCGCCTCCTCTCTACGCCCGCCGTTCGCATGGACGAGTGCTGCCGCAACCTCGATGGCGGCACCGACGCGAACGACGGCTACGTGTTGCACGCGCGCGGACGGCGCATCGAGCGGCTGACGCTCTACGAGGACCTGGATGGCGACCGGCGGTTCTCCGGCGCCGACCGGGTCCTGCTGTCGCGTGGCCCGAACCCCAGCTTCGTCGACGACAGCGTGGCCGGCTCCATCCGCGTCTGCTGCGTCGATCTCGACGGCGAGGGCCCCGCGGACGACGGCCTGCTGGTCCTGAACGGTGCGGGCGAGCGCGTGGTGCTCGCCGGCATCTTCGAGCAGGGTGCGCGGGTCGCCACACCCGAGCTGCGATGATTTCCCCCGTTCCTTCCCCACAACTCCGTCCACCGGAAACCATGCCGCTGCTTCGTCGTATCTCGCTCGTCGTCTCGCTGTGCGCGGTGTTCGCCGGGACCGCCGCGGCACAGGTGCCCGACTCCACCGTGCAGGACAGCGTGTACATGCTGCCCCCCATCGAGGTGGTCGGCACGATCCAGCCGTTCGCGTCCCCCAACGTGGGCTCGGGCGTGCCGGCGCGCGTGACGATCATCAGCGGCGCCGAGATCGACGCTCCCGAGCCGCGCATCCTGTCGGACGTGCTGCAGACGCAGGCGGGCTTCTCCACCTACGACGACCTCGGCACGCCCTACAAGCTCAACATCTCCAGCCGCGGCTTCTACGCGTCGCCGGTGGTGGGGCTGCCGCAGGGCGTCGCCGTGTTCCTGGACGGCGTGCGCCAGAACGAGCCGGACGCGGCGCAGGTCAACTTCGACCTGTTGCCGCTCGAGCACGTCAAGCGCATCGAGCTGCTGTCGGGCAACGGCTCGCTGCTGGGGCGCAACGCGCTTGGCGGCGCGGTGAACCTCGTCACGCGACGGGGCGAAGGGCCGCTGAACGGGGAGTTGGAGCTGATGGGCGGCACCTTCGGCGCCTTCAGCGCGGAGGCCTCGCTCGGCGCCACGACGAGGGACGGCTTCGACTGGTACGCCGGCGGCGGCTACAACCGCGAGGACGGCTGGCGGCAGGTGACCGGGGCCAAGCAGTACAACGGCTTCGTGAACCTCGGCAAGACGTGGAACAGCGGCGGCCTCAGGTTCCAGGCGTACGGCGCCGAGTCGGATGTCCAGACGGCCGGCTCGCTGCCCGAGTCGGTGTTCGAGGTGAAGCCCGACTCCAACCTGAGCGCGAACGATTTCGAGGACCTCAACAGCATCCAGGTGGCGCTGCTCGGCTACCGGAAACTCGGCTCGGGCCAGGGGTCGTTCAACCTGTTCTATCGCCGGCACAACGCGGATCGCTTCAACGCCAACCAGCCCTCCGACCCCGACACCTTCGGCGAAAGCCGCAACCGGGTCTTCGGCGGCACGATCGACTACCGCCTCGCCACCTCGGCCGGGAGCCTGCCGCTCGGCCTGCGCTTCGGCGTGGACGGCTCCACCAGCTCGACGGCGGTGCGGCTCTTCGCCGACTCGGTGAAGTTCGGCGGCGACCGTTCGCTCACCACGGACGTGGAGAGCCCCGTCTCCGACATCGCCGCGTTCGGCATGGCCGACCTCGTCGTCGGGCGCGCCACCTTCTCCGGCGGCCTGCGCTACGACTACGTGCGGGGGCCGTTCCGCAACCTCCTCGATCCCACGCGCGACACCACGCAGACGTGGTCGCGCCTCAATCCGCGCATCGGCGCCGACGTCGACCTCGGCAGCGGCGTGTCCGTGTTCGGCTCGTGGGGCACCGCGTTCCGCGCGCCATCGGTCATCGAGGTGGCCTGCGCCGACCCCGAGGAGCCGTGCCCGCTGCCCTTCGCGCTCGGTGACGACCCGCCGATCGACCCCGTGGTCGCCTCGACGTTCGAGCTGGGCGCCCGCTACACCACCGGATCGTGGTACTTCACGGGCTCGGCGTACCGGTCGTACGTCAAGAACGACATCATCCTCTTCCCGTACGAGGAGGACGAGGGCGAGCCCGAAGGGTCCACGATCGACGGGTACTTCGACAACATCGACAAGACGCGGCGCGAGGGCCTCGAGCTCACCACCCGCTTCGCGTTCGGCCCGGGCCACATGCTGTACGCGAACTACGCCTGGACCCGCGCGACCTTCCAGACCACGACCGAGGTCTTCTCGATCCGCGAGGAGGAGGAGGGCGTCGAGAACGTGGCCGAGCCGGGCGACAAGTTCCCGCTGGTGCCCGAGCACCAGGTCAAGGCGGGCATCAACCTGCGCTTCCCCGTGGGACTGCGCGCCGGCGCCGACGTGCGCTGGATCGGCGAGCAGTACCTGCGCGGCGACGAGGCCAACGACACCGACCCGCTCGACAGCTACTTCGTCGCCGACGCACGGCTGGGCTGGGAGGTGGGGCCGTGGGAGGTCGTCGGTGCAGTCACGAACCTCTTCCAGAACCGCTACGCCACCTTCGGTACCTTCAACATCAACCAGGGGGCGGTGGGCGGGCCGCAGCTGGAGCGGTTCCTCACGCCCGGGCAGGAGCGGCAGTTCCGCCTCATCGTGCAGCGCGCCTTCGGTCGCGATCGCGACTGACGTCGACGTGGTGCAAGTGATTGCGCGGCCCGGGGTTGCCCCGGGCCGCGCGGCTTTACAGGGCCGGTCGTCGTCACGACATTGGGGATCGCTCCCCTCTCACGGATCTCGATTGAGCCAGGACACGCTCGAGATGCGCCTGGAGCGCGCCCGCCACCAAGGCCGGGAGGCGTTCCATGCGGGTCAGTCGCTTGCACTCTGCCCCTACGACCTGGGCAGCGTGGAGGGGCGCACGTGGCTGGCCGCCTGGGAGGCGGCGCGGCTGCTGCGGGAGCGGATCGAGCAGCGCCTGCAGTGGGAAGGGTGATATCGACGGTCCCGTAACGTCAATTCCCACAACTGCTTAGGGTGGGGTGGCGACCTCCACCGGCCCGAGCTACCTTTGCGCCCGCCGGGGGTATGCCCCACCGGTCACATTCAGCGTGGAGCCGAGCCAAAGGTGAAGATCGCCGTCTGCCTCAAGCGCGTGCCCGACACGACGTCGAAGATCGTGATCGCGGCCGATCGCGCCTCGATCGACGAAGCGGGCCTCAAGTTCATTCCCAATCCCTACGACGAGTTCGCCCTCGAGGCGGCCATCGCGCTGAAGGAGAAGGCGGGTGCCGGCGAGACGGTCGTGATCGCGCTCGGCGGCGACACCGTGCAGGAGACGCTGCGCCAGGGTCTCGCGATGGGCATCGATCGCGCGGTGCACCTCCAGTCGGCCGGGTCGGCCGACGCGCTCGAGGTGGCGAAGGTGCTCGCCGCCGAGCTCAAGGACGGCGGCTACGACCTGATCCTCTTCGGCAAGATGGCCGTCGACGACTATAACCACGCCGCCGGCCCGATGGTGGCGGAACTGCTCGAGCTGCCGTGCGTGACGGCGGCGGTGAAGCTCGAGGTGGCCAACGGCGCCCTCGAGGCGGAGCGCGAGGTGGAGGGCGGCGTCGAGGTGCTCGCCGCGTCGCTGCCCGCCGTGGTGACGTGCGACAAGGGCCTCAACAATCCGCGCCTCCCGGCGCTCAAGGGCATCATGGCGGCGAAGAAGAAGCCGCTCGAGGTGAAGCCCGTCACGCTCGGCGCCGCGCAGTTCAGCGTCACCGGCCTCGAGCTCCCGGCCGAGCGCCAGGCCGGCCGCATCGTCGGCGAGGGTCCCGAGGCGGTGGCCGAACTGGTCAAGCTGCTCCGCAACGAAGCGAAGGTGATCTGATGAACGTCCTCGCCGTACTCGAGCAGCGCGACGGCGCGCTCCGGAAGGTCTCGCACGAAGTGCTCGCGGCCGCGCGCCGCCTGGCCGACGCCTCGGGTGGCAGCGTGCACGCGCTCGTCCTCGCCGGTGGCGACGTGACCGGCCTCGACCAGCTCGGCCGCTTCGGCGCCGACGTGGTGAAGGTGGCCACGCACGACGCGTTCACGCTCGGCTCGCCGGACGGCGCGGCGACGGTGGCCGCGGCGCAGTCGGGCTATGGCGCCGTGGTGCTCGCTGCCACCGCGCAGGGCCGCGACCTCGCGCCCCGCATCGCCGCGCGTCTCGGCGCGCCGGTGGCCACCGACGTCACCGACCTCGCCGCCGACGGCGGCAAGGTCGTCGTCACGCGACCCGTGTACGCCGGCCGCGCGCTGCAGAAGGCGACGCTCGGGGGCGCCGTGGCCGTGATTTCGGTGCGGCCGAACACCTTCGCGCCGGTGGAGTCGGGCAAGGCCGGCACGCGCGAGGACGTGGTGGTGCCGGCGTTCACGCCGCGCGTCACGGTGAAGGCGATCAAGAAGCCCGAAGCCGCGAAGCTCGACGTGTCGGAGGCGTCGGTGGTGGTGTCGGGCGGGCGCGGGCTCAAGGAGCCGCAGCACTTCGCGCTGCTCGAGGAGCTCGCGTCGGCGTTCGGCAACGCGGCGGTGGGCGCGAGCCGTGCCGTGGTGGACGCGGGTTGGCGCGACCACGGCGAGCAGGTGGGGCAGACGGGCAAGACGGTGAGTCCGCAGCTCTACATCGCGGTGGGCATCTCGGGCGCCATCCAGCACCTCGCGGGCATGCGCACCGCGAAGACGATCGTCGCGATCAACCGCGACAAGGACGCGCCGATCTTCAAGGTGGCCGACTACGGCGTGGTGGGCGACCTGTTCGAGATCCTGCCGCGGCTCACGGAGGAAGTGAAGAAGCTGAAGGCCGGCGCGTAGTCAGCGCACGCCGAGCCAGATGCCGACGCCGCTCGCGAGACCCATGGCGAGCAGGCCGAGGCCGGCGTGGCGACGGTAGGCGCCGGCACCGAGGACGAGGACGAGGGCCAGCTTGAGGGTGGTGTTGGCGACCACGCCGATGGCCATGGCGAGCGCGGCGGTGCCGGTCAGGTCCGGTGCCGCCGCGAGTCGCGTCATGGAGTAGGTGAGCGCGTCCATGTCGGTGAGGCCGAGGAACGCCGCGGACGCGAGCACGCCGGAGGCGCCGAAGCGTCCCTGCGCGAGCGCCATGATCATCAGCGTCGCCTGGAAGCCGACCGCCATGAGGATCGCCGAGCCGAGCCGGAGCGGGCTCCGGGTGAGTCGCTCCTGCCGATGGTCACCGTCGGGCGACGAGCGCAGCCCGCGCGCCAGGAACGCGACGCCCACGAGCAGCGGCGGCACGAAGTACGGCACGAGGCGTGGTGCCAGCGCCGGTTCGAGCACGAGCGTGAGCACGAACAGGCGGGGGAGGAGCATGGTGCAGGCGCCGATGACCCCGAGTGCGAGGGGTGTGGGGGCCGCGTCGGGCTCGCGGCTCTCGCGCGAGAAGGCGAGCGAGACGGCGGTGGAGGAGACGAGCCCGCCGAGTGCGCCCGCCAGCGCGCTGCCGCGCGTGCGGCCGACCATCCGCTGCGCCAGCATGCCGAGGAAGTTGAGTCCCGAGACGAGCAGCACCACCACCCACAGCTCGCGCGGACGCACGCCGCCGAGGGGACCGAACGGCCCCTCCGGGAGCAGGGGCAGGAGCACGAGTGCGAGCACGGCGAACTGGAACGCCGCGCGCAGCTCGATGCCGCCGATGCGGCGGACGAATCGCTGGATCGTGCTCTTCTCGCGCAGGGCCAGCACCACGAGCGCGGCCACGCCGGCCGCCACGCGCAGGTGACCCAGGCCGGCGCTGGTGGCGAGCGCGAGCACGACCAGGGCGGCGGCCTCCGTCGTGCCGTCCACCGCCTCCGGCACGTCGCGCCGGGCGGTGACGGCGTACGCGGTGACCGTGAGCGTCGCGCCGGCGGCGAGGAGGACGAGGCCGATGGCCGGCTGGCCGTGCCGGGTGAGGAGTCCCGCGACCCCGCCGAGCAGGCCGAGGAGCAGGAAGGTGCGCACGCCGGCGAAGCGCGCGCCGGGGCCGGTGGCGTGACCGGACCATTCGCGTTCGATGCCGACGGCGAGGCCGACGAGCCCCGCGACGCCGAGGCTGGTGGCCGCTTCGAGCCCGGGGAGCATGAGGGGAAGCTACGGTACGGCGGGTGATCCGGGGGTGAAGCACCGGTGAAGCCCGGCAAGGGCGCTCCGCAGGGGGCGCCCTTACTATTGCCGGATGGTGGGAATCACGCACCCCGAGGAGGCGGCATGGTGACCCAGATCTTCGTGAACCTGCCGGTGAAGGACCTGCAGAAGTCGATCGCGTTCTTCACCCGGCTGGGCTACACCTTCAACGCGCAGTTCACCGACGAGAATGCCACCTGCATGATCGTGGGCGAGAACATCTTCGTCATGCTGCTGACGGAGCGAATGTTCCAGGGGTTCACGCCGAAGCCGCTCGTCGATGCGCACACGGCCACCGAGGTGCTCATCGCCCTCTCGATGGAGAGCCGCGCGAAAGTGGACGAGCTCGTCGCGGCCGCCGTGGCCGCCGGGGGCAAGCTGCCCC
>DASUOW010000171.1:0-10654 GCA_036276435.1 Gemmatimonadales bacterium | reverse complement strand
TGGCGCCGTACTCCATGAGCACCGGCTCGAGGCCGACGGGGAGGAGGAAGCCGATGGGCCCGCGGAACCAGAGGACGGAGAGCACGAGCGGCACCCACGGCCGCACCGAAGGCGCAAGCCACGCCACCAGCAGGCAGCAGGCGCAGGCGCCGAGCGTTGCCTGCATCGCGGCGAGCCATTCGTGCCGGCCGGCGAGCGGCGCGTGCGGCGCGGTCACGGAAGGCTCCGGTCCACGGCTTCGGCGAGCCGAAGATCCTCGATGCCCCGCTGCAGGGTCATGCGTGGCTCGTGGCCGGCACGCAGCGCGCCGAAGAAGTCGGCGAACATGGCGCGATAGCCCTCGATGTCGCGCAGCCCCGGCATGCACCATCCGCTGCCCTGGGGCGCATGTTCGTACAGCGCCACGCCGTTCGACTCGAACGTCAGCGAGCCGCGCGTGCCCGCGATGCGCGAGAGCTGCAGGCCGCGGCACAGGCCGGGGGTCTCCCACGAGTGCGTGAGCGTCCCGACGGCACCTTCCTCGTACCGCATGGTCACCAGCATCGAGCGTTCGATTCCCGCTGGCGATCCCGGCCGATGGCCCTGCACCGACTCGATCGTGAGCCCGAGACTCGCCATCAGGTGCAGCCAGTGGATGCCCCCCTCGAACAGCGCGCCGCCCCCCGCGAGCGCCGGGTCGTCGCGCCAGTCCTTCCGCTCGAGGCGCTTGAGCGCGGTCACCGAGACGAAGCGCACCTCGCCCAGGCGCCCCGACGTGACGCTCTCCCGCAACGCCGCGACGAGCGGCTTGTAGGCGTAGTTCTCGGCGACGAGGACCTGGCGATTCGCGCGGATGGCGTACTGCGCGAGGCAGGACGCGTCGGCGCTCGTCAGGAAGGCCGGCTTCTCCACGATCACGTCCTTGCCCGCCCGGAGCGCCGCGTGCGCGAGCCGGAGGTGCTCCGAGGGCGGGGTGGTGATGAGCACGGCGTCGACCGACGAGGCCTCGAGCGCGGCATCGTACGACGGGAATGCGTGGGCGCCGCGCCACTCGCGGGCATACCGCGCCGCGCGTTCGGGGTCACGGCTCGCGAAGGAGCAGGTGACCGCGGGGTCGACCCGCCGGATGGTGCGCACATGCCGTGCGGCGATGCGGCCACAGCCCAGCACGGCGAGACGGATGGGACGCTCATGCGAAGGCATGGGACACCTCCCAGCGCTCCCGGCGCACCGTGGGCCGAAGCCAGCGCGGCGTCGATGCCAGGTGCGCGCCGATGCGGAGCGCGTTCGCCATGATGGTCAGGGCCGGATTCACGGCCGCTGCCGTGGGCAGGGCACTCGCGTCGCTCACGAACAGGTTGGCGAAGCCCCGGAACCGGCCGTGGGCGTCGAGCGGGCTCGTGGCCGGGTCGAGGCCCATGCGCACGGTGCCGAGCGCGTGGGTGAACGAGTCGATGGACCGCGTGATCGTCAGCCGCGCACCGGCGGCGCGCAGGATGGCGGCGGCCTCGCGCTGGAGCACGGCGCGCGCGTGGCGATCCCGATCGGTGAAGCGGTGGGTGATCCGCAGCGTCGGCCGGCCCCAGGCATCCTGGCGGCTGCGGTCGAGCGAGACGGCATTCGTGGCCACCGGCTGGTCCTCGCACATCACGAGCAGGCCCATGAGGTGCGGCAGGAGGCGCGACACCAGCGGGCGCAGGGGCGCGGGGGCCTCCCGTGCAACCATCGCGTCGGGCAGCGAGGTCTGCTGGATCGTCCCCACGCGCCGCCACGCCGGCCGCGACGGGTGGCCGAAGTAGAAGTCGTGCACGGCGAATTCCTTGTAGGGCACGCGACCGCCGCCCGGCGCCTGGCCGAACGCGCCGACCACGACGGCGTTGCAGTGGCGCGTGA
Organism: Gemmatimonadales bacterium; assembly: GCA_036276435.1. GTDB lineage: Bacteria > Gemmatimonadota > Gemmatimonadetes > Gemmatimonadales > GWC2-71-9 > JAGGAG01. The sequence continues at coordinate 8,782 of DASUOW010000171.1, read as the reverse complement.
GGTAGCGGCCCACGGCACGGCCGGCCGGGTTGCGCAGCTGCAGTCCCGACGCGAGGAGCAGGTGGGGCGTGGCCAGCGCGCCGGCGGCGAGCACCACGTGGTCGGCGCGCACCGTGCGCCGCCGGCCGTCGCGCAGGTCGATGTACTCGACGGCGACGACGTGGTCGTCGGACGTCACCAGCCGGGTGGCGATCGCACGCGTCCGGAGCACCAGCCCGCTTCCCACCAGCGACGTCACGATCGTCGCCGCGTCGCCCTTGGCGCTCGGTGAGCAGGCGTGCCCGTCGCACCGGGCGCAGGCCGTGCAGCCGGGACGGCCCACCGGCGTCCGTGCGATGGCGAGCGGCGGGGCGAACGGCGACAACCCACGCCGGCGCGCCGCCCGGTGGAGCGCATGGCCCGTCGGCGTGAGCGATGGCGCGGACTCCGCGAGCGACGTGCTGCGCCACGGCTCCGTCGGGTCCCCCTCCGGCGTGCCGCTCACGCACAGCAGGCGCTCCGCCACGCCGTACCACGGCTCGAGCTCGGAGTAGTCGATCGGCCAGCACGCGTCCGACGTCCCCACGATCTCGGCCGGCGGCGCGAAGTCCTCGGCGCGATTGCGGAACGCCACCGCACCGAAGAAGACCGACTGGCCGCCCACGCACTGGAGCTGCCCCGCCGGCTTCCGGCCGCCGTCGGTGTCCGCGTCGTACGGCGCGTGCCGGTCGAACCACTCGGACAGCAGGGCCACCGCACCGGGGTCGCGATTGGCCGGGCTGCGCGGCACCCAGGTGCCGGCCTCGAGCATCAGCACGCGCACGCCCGATTCCACCAGCGGCGCGGCCGCGCCCGCACCACCCGGGCCGCTGCCGACGATGACCACGTCGAAATGCTCGTCACGAGGGCGCATGGCTCACCCCACCGCGACGGCAGCGGAACGGACTGGCCGGCGCGTCGGCTGGCGACGACAGGTGCCGGGCAGCCAGATCGGACGCGCGTCGATGCCTGCGGGGATGGGTTCACCCAGCCAATCGAGGAGCGCGGGGAAGACGTCCACCGAGCGCATCGGCGCCGCTGGCAGCGGCGCGCTCGACCAGAGCGGGATGTGCATGTGGGAGCGCACGGCGCTGCCGTGTCCCGCCCGGTGCTCCGGCGCCTCGAACCGGCTGCGCAGGTCGAACCCTTCCGCCGCGACGACGACGAGGTCACCGGTGCGCGAGGCCTGGAACTGGTCGAGCAGTTGCAGCGCGGCATCGGGGTACGGGTCCACTGCGCCGTACGCCAGCCACTCGTCGGGCGTGGCGCTGCGCGTGGCGCCGATGCGGAGCGGGTCGCCCGTGCGCGGGCGATAGATGACGCGGCTGCCGACGCGGAAGATCTCGGCGCTGCCGTCGGTCGATACGACCTCCAGGCCACCCGGCCCCGACTCGCCGGCCACGAAGGCCACGGCCGGCTCGTGCGCGAGCGCGTGCACCAGGTCCTGCTCGGAGCCGAAGGCGTCGGGACGCCGCAGGCGCGGCATCGGCCAGCGGCCGGCGCGCGGCGTGTCCGGCTGCGCATACACCATCGCGTGGCCGTTGCCGGACGTGGCCACGGCGCAGCGCGGTGCGCGCGTCCAGAGGATCGGATGGGAGAGCGTCGGCACGCCGCGCCGCCGGAACCATTCGGCGAGGTCGAGGTGCGTGTGCACCGGGGCCGCACCGTGGTCGCTCACGAGCACGATGAGCGTGTCCTCGAGCGCACCCTGGCGCACGAGCGCCGCACGCAGCCGTCCGACCGTGGTGTCGAGGTCGCGCAGGGCGCGGTGCACCTGGGCGCTGTCCGGGCCGTGAGAGTGCGTGAAGCCGTCCACGCCCGGGAACTGCGCGAAGATGAAGCGCCACGGACGTTCCACGGCGCGCAGGAGCGCACGCGCGACCGCGCGGTCGGCGGCCCGGTGCAGCGGCACCGCGTAGTGCGCGAGCGCACCCCAGAACTTCCGCGCGCCCCCTGCCGGATCGCGCGCCGGCGTCAGGCCACGCGCGATCGGCGTGAAGATGCCGGCACTCTCGGGCACGAGCTCCCAGATCGTCCGCACGTCCGTCGGCAGGTCCTGGTCGAGCAGGCCGGCCTGGTGCCCGCAGTAGCTGCGGAGCGCACGGCGATCCTGCCACCACCGACCGGCGTACTTCGTCCGATCGAGCCAGCGGATCGCGGGCACGTTGAGCCGGCCGGGGTTGCAGCCGGTCAGGAACGGCAGGTAGGCGACGTTGGTGGTGCTCGGCAGGCAGGTGAGCGCGCGGGAGATGCCTCGGGGCGAGAGCATCGCCGCGAGGTTCGGCAGCTCGCCGGCGGCGAGCAGGTCCTCGGCGACGTCGGGTCGCAGTCCGTCGGCGAGAAGAAGGATGGCGCGCTGCATGGTGGCCTCGGGTGGAGTGTCGGACCCCAACCTCGGCCGACCCCGTGACTCCCATGTGGCGCAGGGCGTGACCTGCGGCGCCCACGCCGGGTCACGCCCGCCGGAAACGCGAACGGCATCGCCGAAGGCGATGCCGTGTCTGCAGTTGCGTCGATGCTCGCGGCCTCAGGTACTGCCAGCCGTGAGCGCCGCGAGTCGGGCTCGCGCGTCCTCGACCATCGGCTGGAGCTCCCCGTCCGCATGGTCCCACAGGGAGATGAACAGGCGGTACTGCTCGGCCGCGCGGCTCGCCTCGCCGAGCCGCTCGTGGATGCCCGCCAACCGCCGTGCCGCCGGCGCCTTCCACGGCAGCTCCCACGGTGAACGTTCCGCGATCGACGCGTACCAGCCGATGGCCTCGCGCTCGCGTCCGCACGCCTCGAGTGCGAGGGCCTGCCGGAAGCGTTGCTCCACGCCGCCGAAGAACGGCGAGCCGATCGCGAACTGGTACCACACTCCCGGGGTGTGGGCGCGGCGCACGCGCAGCGCCTCTTCGTGGCGGCCGCTTCCCTCGCGCACCGTCGCCGTGAGGTCGCGCAGCAGGTGCGGCACCAGCGCCTCCGCCAGGCCGGCCACGGGCTCCTCCGCGAGCGCCTCGGCGGACGCACTCGCGTCGCCGAGTCGGTCGAGGCGCGCATCGAGCTTGCCCAGGAGATAGAGCCGCAGGTGCGCGTGCAGGCCATCGTGCAGCGTCAGCAACGGGAAGTGACTCGTCGGGTTCGCGGCCTCCGGCCATGCGGCCACCTCGTCGCGCGTCGTGCCGAGCGGGACGCACCCGGCCGGGAATGCGGAACCCGCCACGACGAGGGCCGCGAGCTCCCGCGCCCAGGTCGGCCGCGCCGAACGCTGTTCCTGCAGCATGGCGAACCCGGCCGCGATCCGTCCTCGGGCGAACGCCACGTATGCCCGCACCAGCCACGAGACCGTGCGCAGGTCCTCGGACTCGATGATGTCGGTCAGTGCCGTCCCGAAGCGCTCGGCCTTGGCGAGGTCGCCGCCGTACACGGCCACGTCGGCGAAGGCGATCATGAGCGTCTGCGCCCGCGCCGAGCGCAGCGCGGCGAGCACCGCGCGCTGCTCGGTCGCGTCGTCGACGAGCCACGCGCGCAGAGCCCGCACCGGGAGCGCCTGGTCGCCGTCGGGACTGAGTCGGAGGGCGCGGTCCGCGTGCTCGCAGGCGCGCGCATGCCGTCCAGCCAGGGCGGCGAGCCGGGCGAGCTTCACCTGCGTCCCGACGTGGCCCGGGTCGAGGCGGAGCGTCTCCTTGAGTGGCGACTTCGCCCCCTGGATGGAGCGACCGCGATCCGGATTGGTGTGCATCCGCAGGTCGCCGTGCAGGTAGTGCGCCTCGAGGTCCTCCGGCCACCGCGCCAGCAGCCCGGCATAGCGCAACTCGGCCTCGGCCGCGTCGCCGGCGAGCCAGGCGTCCTGCGCATGGAAGAGCGCCCACTCGCGCTCGCTCACCCGGTCGCGCGCGGCGAGCGCTCGCGCGCACGCTTCGCGCGCGGGTCCCACCTGTGCGGCCGCGGCGAGCGCGCTGGCGAGCCGATAGTGCGCCACGCCGAAGCCGGGATCGTACCTCGTCGCCTCGCCGAAGCCGACGATGGCCTCGAAGAGGCGGCCGAGCCGGAAGTCGCGTTCGGCCCGGAGGAAGGCCTTGAGCGCGGGAATCGACTCGACCGTGCGCGCGGCAGCGCGCGCGAGCCGGGTGCCGGGGCTGGCCGGCAGCGACGTGACGAGCTGCCGCACCACGTCGTCCACCAGGCGGAACAGGCCCACCTCGTCGGTGGCCTCCCCCTCGCCACGGGCCACCACGGCGCGCGTCGCGGTGATGCGGAGCGTCGCCTGCAGCCGAATCCGGCCGCCGGCCTCGAACACCGTGCCGTCGATGTAGCGTGGGGCGCGGAAGAACGAAGCGAGCTCCACGGCCGAGGCGCTCGGGCGTCGCTGTACCTCGGCGAGCACGGCGCCCGCGTCGACGGCGTGGACCTCGCCCGCGTCCCCGAAGGCGCCGCTCACGAGTTCCATGACGCCTTCACCGAGATACTGGACGGCGGCGCTCCCGCGCACGACGAACGGGGCGACGACGACGCGGTGAGGGTTCTCCTCCGACTGGTGGTCGTCGGAGGAGGCGGAGTCGGAGGTGCCCGACGGCGCGGGTATCGCGACCGCTGCGGCCGTCGACGGTGCCGCGGCGATGCCGGCGAGCGGTGCCGGCGCCTCGGCGAGCTTCGCCTGCTCGACCAGCTGCGCCGTGGCCCTCGAGGGGCTCACGCCGAACTGCATCTCGAGCCGCCGCTCCAGGTCGCGATAGGCGCGCAGCGCCTGCGAACGCTCCCCGAGGCGGACGAGCAGCGCGATGTAGCGGGCCACGTTGCCCTCGTCGTCGGGCGCGGTGGCCGCGGCCCACCGGCCCCAGTGCAGCGACACGGCCGGCGGCGTCTGCTCGCGCCCGACCAGCGTCCAGGCCGCGAGGAGGGCCATGTCGCGGAGGCGGGTGCGCTCGCCGTCGAGCCAGTCCACGACATCCGGCGCGCCGGCCACGAAGAATCCCTCCAGCAAGTGCCCGCGATACAGCTGCAGCGCCCGGTCGTGCTCGCCCTGCTTCACGGCGGCCTCGAACTCGGCCGCGTCGCAGCGCAGGCTGTCGTCGGCGAGACCGACTTCCTCCTCGCTGCGTCCGACCACGATGCCGTCGCCGAGTTCCCGGCGGAGGAAGTAGAGCGAGCGTCGCAGCGCCGAGCGGGCGTGCTCGGTGTCGAGGTCGGGCCAGAACAGCGCAAGCAGGGCGTCGCGCCGGTGAAAGCGCTGCGGCGAGCGCAGGGCGAAGTAGGCCAGCAGCCCGAGCCGCTTGGGCTGCTGGAGGACGCGCCGGACCTCCGTCCCGTCGCTGCCGACGAGTTCGAGTGGCCCGAGTACGCGCAGGGACAGGGTCATGCGCCTCGCAACGTGGGAGTCGCCCGGCGTGCACACGAGTCCGGGTGGGGAGCCCGGGTCACGGCTGGAGTCACGATGGGGGAACGGGGGACGGCGACCTTCCGAACTGAACCCTGCACCCGGAGGCCGTCATGCTCTCCCTTCTGTTCTATGCGTCCGTCTCGCTCGCCGCAAGCCACGAGCGGCTGGCCCCCCGCGCGATCGCGGTCGCGCCGGCCGAGACGCTGGCGGTCGGCACGGCCGGCGCCGGCCGCACGGTGGTGCTCCTGCCGGGCATGATCGGGGGCGCCTACGCCTGGCGCCACGTGGTGGATGGCCTCGTGTCGCGCGGCTTCGGCGTGGTCGTCATCGAGCTGCTCGGCACCGGGCGCTCCAATCGGCCCCGCGGCGCCGACTACAGCCTCGAGGGGCAGGCGGAGCGGGTGCGGGTCGTGCTCGATTCGCTCGGCGTGCAGTCGGCATTGTTCGCGGCGCACGGCATCGCGGCGTCGGTGGCCTTCCGTCTGGCGCTCGCGCATCCCGCCCGCGTGGATGGCATCGTGTCGCTGGAAGGTGGGCCGGCGGAGCGTGCGGGCAGTCCCGGCGTGAAGCGGGCGCTCGCCTTCGCGCCGCTGCTCAAGCTGTTCGGCGGCCGGGGCGTCGTCCGCGGCAAGATCAGGAAGGGCCTCGTCGCGTCCTCCGGCGACGCGTCCTGGGTGAGCGAGCAGCTCGTCGATCGCTATGCCGAAGGCGCCACCGCGGACATCGGTGCAACGCTCACGACGCTGGGCGCCATGGCGGACGCGACGGAACCGCAGCCGCTTGGCCCACGGCTTGGAGACGTGCACTGCCCCGTGCTGATGCTGGTGGGTGGCGCGCCGCACCGGAGCGGCCCCTCCGTGGCCGACCTCGCCGTGATGGGGGCGCGAGTGCCTGGCTACCGGCAGCTGCTGGTGGATGGCGCCGGGCACTACCTGCAGGAGGAACGCCCGGACGTGGTGATCCGGGCGCTCGTCGGACTCTAGCGCGAGGCGGTCAACGGTACGCGAGGTTGGGTGCAAGCCACCGCTCCGCGGTGGCGAGGTCCATGCCCTTCCGCCGCGCGTAGTCCTCCACCTGGTCCTTCTCGATCTTGCCGACGCCGAAGTACTGCGCCTCGGGATGCCAGAAGTAGAAGCCGCTCACCGCCGCCGAGGGCAGCATGGCGAAGCTCTCGGTCAGCGTGATGCCGGCCTTGTCGGTGGCACCGAGCAGCTCGAACAGCGTGCGCTTCTCGGTGTGGTCCGGACAGGCCGGGTAGCCCGGCGCCGGCCGGATGCCCTGGTACTCCTCCTTGATCAGCGCCCGGTTGTCGAGGTGCTCGTCCTTCGCGTAGCCCCAGAACTCCTGCCGCACGCGCTCGTGCAGTCGTTCCGCGAACGCCTCGGCGAGCCGGTCGGCGAGCGCCTTGGCGAGGATGCTGTTGTAGTCGTCGTGGGCGGCCTCGAACGCGGCCACCAGCTTGTCGAGTCCGATGCCCGCCGTCACGGCGAACGCGCCGATCCAGTCGCGGATGCCGCTTTCCTTCGGCGCCACGAAGTCGGCCAGCGCCAGGTTGGGACGGCCGGCCTGCTTCTGCATCTGCTGGCGGAGCGTGTGCACCGTGGCGAGCACGCTGCCGCGATCCTCGCCGGTGTAGAGCTCGATGTCGTCGCCCACCTGGCTCGCCGGGAAGAAGCCGAGCACCGCGCGCGCGGTGAGGAGCTTCCGCGCCACGATCTCGTCGAGCATGCGGCGCGCGTCGTCGTACAGGTTGCGCGCAGCCGGGCCCACCACCGGGTCCTCGAGGATGGCGGGGTAGTGGCCGGCCAGCTCCCACGTCTGGAAGAACGGCGTCCAGTCGATGCGCTCCACCAGCTCGGCGAGCGGATACTCGTCCAGCAGCCGCACGCCGGTGAAGGTCGGTGCCGGCGGCACGAGGCCGTCGTAGGAGGGCTGCAGGCGGTTGGCGCGCGCCTGCGATATCGGCTGCCGCTGCTCGGCCGGCTTCCGGTCGGCGCGGTCCTTCCGCACCTGCTCGTACTCGCGCACCAGTTGCGCGGTGAACTCCTCGCGGAGCCCCTCGCTCACCAGGCTGCCCGCCACGCCCACCGCACGCGACGCATCCAGCACGTGCACCACCGGCCCGTCGTAGTTGGGCGCGATCTTCACGGCCGTGTGCACGCGCGACGTGGTGGCGCCGCCGATGAGCAGCGGCACCGTGAACCCCTCGCGCTTCATCTCGCTCGCGACGTACGTCATCTCCTCGAGCGACGGCGTGATGAGCCCCGAGAGCCCGATGATGTCCACGCCCTCCCGCTTCGCCGTGTCGAGGATCGTGGCGCACGACACCATGACGCCCAGGTCGATCACCTCGAAGTTGTTGCACTGCAGCACCACGCCCACGATGTTCTTGCCGATGTCGTGCACGTCGCCCTTCACTGTGGCGAGCAGCACGCGGCCCTTGGCGTTGGACGCGCCGGCCTGCTTTTCTGCCTCGATGTAGGGGATGAGGTGCGCCACCGCCTTCTTCATGACGCGGGCGCTCTTCACCACCTGCGGCAGGAACATCTTCCCCGCGCCGAACAGGTCGCCGACGATGTTCATGCCGGCCATGAGCGGCCCCTCGATGACCTCGATGGGCCGCTGCACCAGCTTCCGCGCCTCCTCGGTGTCCTCGACCACGAAGTCGGCGATGCCCTCCACGAGGGCGTGCGCCAGCCGCTCGTTGACCGGCGCGTTGCGCCAGCTCATGTCGTTCTTCTTCTCGGCGGCCATGCCCTTGAACGTGTCGGCCACCTCGAGCAGGCGCTCGGTGGAGTCCGGCCGGCGGTTGAGCACCACGTCCTCGACGCGCTCGAGCAGGTCCTTCGGGATGTCGTCGTAGATCGGCAGCGCGCCCGCGTTCACGATGCCCATGTCCATCCCGGCGCGGATGGCGTGGTACAGGAACACGGCGTGGATCGCCTCGCGCACCGGGTTGTTGCCCCGGAACGAGAACGAGACGTTGCTCAGGCCGCCGCTCACCAGCACGTGCGGCAGCGTGGCCTTGATGCGCTTCGTGGCCTCGAAGTAGTCCACGGCGTAGTTGTCGTGGGCCTCGATGCCGGTGGCGATGGCGAAGATGTTCGGGTCGAAGATGATGTCCTCGGGCGGGAACCCGGCCTGCTCGGTGAGCAGCCGGTACGCCCGGGTACAGATCTCCACCTTCCGGTCGGCGGTGTCGGCCTGGCCCTGTTCGTCGAACGCCATGACGATCACGGCCGCCCCGTAGCGGCGCACCAGCTTCGCCTGGCGCAGGAACTCGGCCTCGCCCTCCTTCAGCGATATCGAGTTCACGATCGACTTGCCCTGCACACAGCGCAGGCCGGCTTCGATCACGGCCCACTTCGAGCTGTCGATCATGACCGGCACGCGGGCGATGTCGGG
>DASUOW010000170.1:0-6296 GCA_036276435.1 Gemmatimonadales bacterium | reverse complement strand
TCGGGTCGCACGCCCTGCAGCCGCGTGCCCTCGGAGTTGGCGTACCAGTATTCGACGACGGCGTCGCGGTATGCCATGCGCGTGTCGACGATGCGGCGGTCGAATGCGAGCATCTCGGCGTTGAGCGCCTCGACGAGGCGCCGCCTCGCGTCGAGCGAGACGCCGCGCACGTCGCCGCCGAGATCGGGCGCGTCGACGCCCTCGCGCACGGGGACGGGCGCGAGGGCGATGGGCGTGTCGGGCCGGGTGGCGAGGGAGAGCTCGTGGGCGACGGCGAGGCGGGCCGCGATGTCGTCCGCGCAGGTCACGGTGGCGACGCCCCACCCGCGACCCTGGTCGAGGCAGCGCACGATGCCGCCGGCGTCCACCGCCTCGGTGGCCGTCTCCAGCCGGCGCTCGCGCCACGCCACCGTCGAGATCCAGGCGCGCTCGTAGCGGATCTCGGCGTAATCGGCCCGCGAGTGCCGCAGGGCCTCGAGGAGCCGATCGAGCACGGGGGCGCTAGGTGCCGAGGCGGGCGGCGTAGTCGGGACGCATCACGAGCTCACCGTTCTGGATGATCTCGCGGTCCCACGGCAGGATGATGAAGTTCTCGGTCTCGAACGCGTGGTAGTCGGGCTGGTAGGGGCCCGTCTTGAACGACACCGCCGTGCGGACCTCGAGCGGCCGGAGGCTCCGCACCTCGTTGAGCGCCAGGCGCATGGTGTTGCCGGAGTCGCAGGTCTCGTCCACCAGCAGGACGCGGCGGCCACGGATCGAGGCCGGAGGACCCGAGATCAGGATGGGCTCGGCGCCTTCGTCCCGGCGCGTGACCGCCATCGAGGCGAATTCGCACTGCAGGATCGAGGAGACCACGGCCCCGGGAATGACGCCCGCCTTGGCGATGCCAAGCACGACTTCCGGCTGGTAGTCCCGGGCGACGCGGAGGGCGAGGGCGCGGCAGATCTCGCCGAAGAAGGCCCAATCCACCACGAGGGTCCCGCGAGGAACGGGGGTAGGGGCGCGGCGCATGTGCGGGACTCCGGATTCCATGGCAGGTCGGGGAAACGCGGTTCTCTGGCAACGTACGGGACTGCCACGGGCGGGGCAACTGCGTTGCGGCCCCCGGAGCCCGAAACTACAATACTGCCAGCACCTGCTTCCGCAGGCGTGGCATTCACTTACGCGATCCGAGGGCGGCCGCGACGCGATGGGTTTCTGGGACAAGCTGTTCGGCGGACAGCGGACGGGCGGCAATGCGCCACAGCCGCAACGCCTCGACTACCTGAACGAGGCGCTCGCGCTGGAGCGGCAGGGCGACTACGAGGCCGCCCTGACGAGCTACCGCCTCGCCCATCGGGACAACCCCACCGACGCGCGCATCCTCCTCAACATGGCCATCGCCTACACCAAGACGGCTCAGCCGGAGGAAGCGATCCGGCTGTACCGTCGCGCGCTCGAGATCGACAACACGCTCGGCGGCGCGCACTACGGCCTGGCCTTCCTGCTGCTGAAGCGCGGGGAGCAGGATGCCGCCGTGCTGCACCTGCGGGAGTTCCTGGCCCGCCGGCCCAAGGGCGCCGACGCCGAACGCTGGGTGCGCCACGCCGAGGAGGCGCTGGCCGGACTCGGCGGCGAGCCGGCGCCACCGGTGGAGGAGCCGTGAATCACGGCGCCCGCGTGGCGCTCGCCCTCCTCCTCGTGGGCTGCAGCAGCCTCGACGAGCTGGGCGACGGGGTCATCGCCATCGAGGTCCTTCCCCCCACTCCTCCCATCATTGAATTCGGTGATACCGCGACGTTCGTCGCCCGGGCGCTCGACGAGAACGGCGACAGCGTGGCCGCCGACATCCGCTGGGTCACGCCCGACACGACGCTCACGATCGTCGACACGGCGGCCGGCCTCGTCGTCGGCAGGTATCCCGCGGTGACGGGGCGCCTGCAGGCGCAGTACGGCAACCTGCAGAGCGGCTTCACCACGCTCACCGTCGAGGCCCGCGCCGACACGATCATCGTGCCGGGCCCGGTGGAGGACACGGTGGCGGTCGACGAGACCGCCTCGGTGCCGTTCGTGGCGCGCCTGGAGTCGTTCGACCCGGCGGGTCCGCTCACCGGCCGGTCGCTGATCTACGAGATCGTGCAGCCGGTGTTCGCCGACCCCGCGGCGCGCACCGTGGAGCTGACCGGCGGGGGGCTGGTCGACACCGTGGTGACGGGCGCCGACGGCAGCCCGACGACACCGGTCGCGGTGCAGCGCATGACCGGCCTCACGCCACCGGCATCGGTGACGGTGCAGGTGCGCGGCGTGCAGCGGCGCGGCACGCCGGTGCCCGGCTCGGGCCAGGCGTTCACCGCGCTCTTCTTCTGAACCCGGGGCGCATGAGCGACACCGCTCCCACCACGCTCAACGAGCTGTTCCTCGGCGCGATCGCGCGCTTCCGCACGCGCCCGGTGGCGATGCGGCGGAAGACGAACGGGTCGTGGGCGGAGCTCTCGTACACCGACCTGCTCGAGCGCGTGAAGGCCGTCAGCCACGCGCTCGCCACGCTGGGCGTGCGCGCGGGCGACCGGGTGGCGATCCTCTCCGAGAACCGGCCCGAGTGGGCCATCGCCGACTACGCCACGCTCGCCCTGGGCGCGGCGGACGTGCCCATCTACCCCACCCTGCCCGCCCGCCAGGTCGCCTACATCCTGCGGGATTCCGGCGCGACGGTGGCGTTCGTCTCGTCCCAGTCGCAGCTCAACAAGCTGCGGGAGGTGCAGGCCGAGTGCCCGGCGCTGCAGCACATCGTGACGTTCGACGCAGTCACGACTCCCGGTGACGCGCTCGCCATGGCGACGCTCGTGGCCGAGGGGCAGGCGGCGCCGACGGCGGCGTGGGAGGCGGCGGCGCGCCGGATCACGGCCGACGACCTCGCGACGCTGATCTACACCTCCGGCACCACCGGCGACCCCAAGGGCGTGATGCTCACGCACGGGAACATCACGTCCAACGTGGTGCTGGCGCTGACCCGCATCCAGCTCTCGGGCGAGGACGAGTGCCTCTCGTTCCTGCCGCTGTCGCACATCTTCGAGCGGATGGCGGGGCACTACCTGATGCTGCACTGCGGCGCGCTGATCAACTACGCCGGCGGGATCGACACGGTGAGCGCCGACATGGTGGACCGCCGGCCCACGGTGATGCTCTCGGTGCCGCGGCTCTACGAGAAGATCTTCGCGCGCGTGCAGGACAGCGCCGCGTCCGGCTCGACGGTCAAGCGCCGCATCTTCCGCTGGGCGCGGCAGACCGGCGACCGCTGGGCGGAGGCGAAGGTGGCCGGCCGCGTGCCGGCGGGCCTGCAGGTCGCGCACGCGCTGGCGGACCGGCTGGTGTTCACGAAGCTGCGCGAGCGCACCGGCGGCCGGCTGCGCTTCTTCGTGTCGGGCGGCGCGCCGCTCAACCCGGAGATCGCGCGGTTCTTCTACGCGTCGGGGCTGCCGATCCTGGAGGGCTACGGACTCACGGAGACGTCGCCCGTGATCGCGGTGAACACCTTCGAGGACTACCGCTTCGGCACGGTGGGCAAGCCGATCCCGCGCTCGGAAGTGCGGATCGAGGCGGACGGCGAGATCCTCACGCGCGGGCCGCACGTCATGCGGGGCTACTACGGCAAGCCCGACGCCACGCGCGAGGTCCTCACCCCGGACGGCTGGTTCCATACCGGCGACATCGGCGAGCTGAGCGCGGACGGCTTCCTCAGGATCACCGACCGCAAGAAGGACCTGATCGTCACCGCGGGCGGCAAGAACATCGCGCCGCAACCCATCGAGAACATGGTGAAGACGAGCCGCTACATCACCAACGCGGTGATGATCGGCGACCGCCGCAGCTTCCCCATCATGCTGCTGGTGCCCAACGTGCCGGTGCTGCACGAGTGGGCGAAGCGCCACGGCCTCGCGGTGACGGGCGACGAGGCGCTGCTGGCGCACCCGGACACGATGGAGAAGCTGGAGCGCGAGGTGAGGCGCACCCTGCGCGACCTGGCGCGGTTCGAGGTGCCGAAGCGGTTCGTGCTGGTGCCGCAGGACTTCAGCATCGAGGCCGGCGAGATGACGCCGACGCTCAAGGTGCGCCGGCGCGTCGTGGAGGAGAAGTACCGCGTGCAGATCGAGGCGACGTACGCCGGCGCCCCCGAGGCCTGACCGTCGGGCTCAGCGCCGCGCGCGCTGCGCCACCCACCAGCCTTCCGCATCCGCCAGCAGATCCAGCGCCTCCGTGGCGGGCGCCGCGCCGTGGCCGACCACCCGGAGGCCGGGCAGCACGACGCGCGCCGCTTCCGCCACCCAGGCCGCCTCGCCGCCGTAGGGGGCGCCGAGCACCACGGCGCGCATGGAGCGGCTCTGGAGCGGCAGGCGGCCGCCACGCAGCACGCTCATGCCGCTCGCCTCCTCCACGCCCGCCGGCGGATTCACGAGCACGAGATGCACGCCCGGCACGGCGGCGGCAACCCCTTCCCATCGGCCACCCGCCGCGCCGACGAGCACCATGTACCCGCCCGGCCCGCCGAGGCCCGCGAGCGCGGCCAGCGCGTCGCCCGACGGCACGTCCTCGCCGACCGCCGGCGGCGGGGCGTCGCCGGCCTCGAGCACGCCGTCCCGAACGTGATAGACGGTGCCGCAGACCGGGCAGCCGATCGTGCCGCGCCGCACCGACCGATCGACGACCTCGTCGGGCAGCAGCACGACGAAGCTCTCGTCGTGCTCGGCCACGCAGCGCAGGTGATCGGTCAGCTCGATGAACATGCGCGGCTCACGGGACGAACTCGACCCACGTCACCCCGAGCGGCTCCACCGTCACCCGTCGCCGCACCGTGACCCCTCCGATCTCGACCGCGAGGACGTAGTCCCCGGCCGGCACGTCGCCGATGGCGAAGTCCTCGCCGTAGCGCGGGTGCGGATGGGCCTTGTCGGCGTAGGTCTCGACGAAGGCCAGCGGCGTCTCGCGGGGCTCCGCCTTCCAGAGGCCGTGGATTCGCGCGCGCTGGACCCGCGCACCCGACGCGTCGCGCACCGTGCCGGCCACGATGCCGGTGCCGGGAAGCGGGCGGATCCACAGCTCGGGGTTGGTGGTGTGCGGCGGAAACTTGTTCAGCGAATCGACGACCGCCCGCACATCGGCGGAGGGCGCGACGTGCACCTCGAGATGCAGGTGATCGTTGGTGGCGCGGCCGGTGTTGCCCACCCGTGCGACCACCTGGCCGGGTTCGACCCGCTCGCCCACGCTCACCGCGAGCGACGAGTTGTGATAGTAGACCGAGAACACCCGCGCCGTGTCGCGGCCGCTCACGAGCACCGAGTCGTGCAGCACGGCCACGACGTTGGCGCCCGCCTCGCCGCGGCCGGCGTAGGCCACCACGCCGCCGCCGATGGCGCGGACGGGCGTGCCGTCGCCGTTGTTGAACTCCACGCCCTGGTGCTGCTGGAAGTTGCCGCCCATCGTGGAGCCGTAGCGATACGTCTGGTCGATGTAGCTGTTGTGCGCGAGGGCGATCGGGCGCAGGAACCACGTGGTGAGCGGCGCGCGCGGCCTGGCGGCGGCGGACGCGGGTCCCTTGAGGCGCGGACAGGTGGCGTCGCCGGGGGCGTAGCCGCACGAGAGCGAGGGCAGGCGCGGCGCGGGGCGCCGGGCGGTGTCGGCCGCGGCGAGCGGCGCGCGCCGCCAGGCACCGTCCACCGCGGCCAGCGCGACCGCGCCGGTCGGGGTGCCCACGATCCAGCCGCGCGGCGCATGCCGCAGCGACGTGACGTACTCGTCGGCGAGCAGCACCTCGGCCGCCGCAGCTGGTCCCTTCGCGGCGGGGCCGGTGCTGTCGACGATGGCCGTCCACGTGGCGCCGTGATCGGTGGTGACCTGCAGGCCGTCGGCGGTGGCGATCACGGTGGTGTCGCCGCGGGTGACGATGCCCTCGGGCGCCACGTACTGCCATTCGGGACCGAGCTGCTTGAGGGTCCAGTTCCGCCATGTGCGGCCGTCGTCGGTCGAGACGCCCCAGCCGTTGCCCACCGTGCCGTACCACACGCGCCCGCCTGGCCCGAAGGCGATGGCGTGGACGAAGTCCCAGGAGAGCGAGGTGGCGCTCGTGTCGCTCCGGATGTGGCGCCAGGCCTTGGCGCCGCGCGGCAGGACGAAGATGCCGTTGCCGTACGTGCCGACCCAGCGCGCGCCGTCCGGGGCGACGACGTGGGTGAGGACACGGGTGCCCCAGCCGGTGGAGTCGGGGAGCTGGGGGACCTTCTGCGCGGCGAGGGGAGAAGCGGCCAGTGTCGTTGCGAGGAGCG
>DASUOW010000169.1:0-5785 GCA_036276435.1 Gemmatimonadales bacterium | reverse complement strand
CCCGACAGCATCTCGTAGAGCGTGCAGCCGAGCGAGTAGACGTCGCTGCGGCCATCCACCTCCGTCCGGCCGGTCGCCTGCTCGGGGCTCATGTAGGCCGGGGTCCCGAGCGGCACGCCGAGCGAGGTGAGGTTCGAGTCGCCGGGGAGGTGCGACGCGCGGGCGATGCCGAAATCGGAGATCACGGCCACGCCGCCCGAGATGAGGATGTTCTCGGGCTTCACGTCGCGATGCACGATGCCGCGCTGGTGCGCGTGCTCGAGCCCCTCGGCGATCTCGCGCGCGTACAGCAGCGCATCCTCGGCCGGCAGCGGACCCTCGCGGTCGAGCCGGTCCCGGAGCGATTCGCCCTCGACGAACGGCATCACCGAGAAGACGATGTCGCCGATCGTGCCGGAGTCGAGCAACGGCAGGATGTGGGGGTGCTGCAGGGTCGCCGTGATGCGCACTTCGCGCAGGAAGCGCTCGGTGCCGATGCGGGCGCTGACGGACGGATCGAGCACCTTGATGGCGACGGGACGCTTGAGCTTGCGGTCGCGCGCGAGGTACACCACCGACATCCCGCCGCGCCCGACGACGCGCTCGATGTCGTAGCGCTCCTTCAGGCCCTCGGCGACGCGGGCACTCCAGGTCTTCGCGGCGTGCGCCATGCCCGGCTCAGGTCACGTCGAGCTGGAGCAGGGCCTCGCCGACGGCGGCGCGCAGCCGTCGCTCGAGCAGTTCGCTCGGCACCTTCTTGCGCAGCTTGGTCCGGTAGCGCAGCTCCTGGCCGCCGGCCGCGGGCGTCGCCCCATCGAACTCCCACTTCTTGGTCTCCGCCGCGAGCACGCCTTCGACGAGCGCCCGTGCGCCCGGATGGTCGCTCGACACCACGACGCGCAGCGTGCGCGTCCCCTTCGCGGCCGCGGCCGCCACCTGCGTCGGGGCCGACTCGGGCGGCGCCTCCTCGATGGCGCCGGCGAGCGCCGCCTGCCGGTGGGCCACGCGATCCGCCATGCCCGCAAGCTGTTCGGGCGCCAGCGAGCGCAGGATCTCCTGGTCGATGCGCGAGATGAACTGCTGGGTGCGGTTCGCCACCGCGAGTGCGCGCTGCAACCGCAGCTCGGCGGGCATGCCCTCGAGGGCGCCCGGCTGGCGCCCGAAGTCCGTCCAGTAGAGCAGCAGCGCCACGAGGTTGAAGACCAGGCTCAGCGCCGTGGCGATCTCCACCGCCTGCACGCCGCACGCGACGCCCACGCCGATCGTGATGAAGATGTAGACGGCGTCCTTCGTGTCCGTCAGCCGGATGCGGAAGCTCACCGCCGTCACGATGCCCGCGAGCCCGAATGCGAGCGCGATGCTGTTCTTCACGATGGTGATGACGCCCGCCACCACCACGGGCAGGATGAGGAGCGTCTGCACCATCGACTGCTGGAACCCGCGCTTGGCGCGCGTCATCAGGTAGATCCACGCGACGGGCAGCATCAGCGCCGCCGCGGTGAGCGTCACGATGACGACCGCGATGATCGGCGCCACGTCCTGCTCGGCGCCCACCGGGACCGCGCGCGGGTCGTCCACGGCCCGGGCCACGCTGCCGTAGGCGTGCGAGTTGAGCGTGTAGTACAGGTCCGGCAGGAAGTGGCTGAGGAGGACGCCGAGCGACAGCAACAGCACGTACCAGGCGCCGGTGCGCACGAGCGGTTGCTCGCCGAGTCGATCGAGAAGGTGCCGGTCCGTGGCCATGATATCCACTCATGGGTACGTCGCCGACGCCGATTCGTTCCTCGTCTAGTCGAGCCGTCCCCGGCCGCGCAGGCCGAGTGTCGCCTGCAGGCGGCCTTCGAAGCGCGTCTTGCTCGTGCCCTCGACGTTGTCGGCGTTGGTGCGGTGATGCACGCCGGCGGTCGCCTGCAGGTCGAGGAGTCCGGCGCGCCCGGAGAGACTGATGCCGGCACGGAGCGTGGTCTCGACGGGCTCGCTGAGGATCTGCGGGGTGGCCTCGATGTCGGGCGGCTCGATCGGGAACGGATCGGTGAGCCGGGCTGCGCCCTGGCGCTGGACGGCGAGGTCGGGCGTCACCGCCCAGCGGCCGCCGACCGGGATCGTCACCGAGAGACCGAGGTGATCCATGTCCGCCACGCCGCGGCCGATGCCGACGCTGTCGTCCACGAAGTTCTCGAACGGGTCGGTGGTGCGGAAGGCCAGCGTGGAGGCCTGCGTATACAACGCGCGCCAGCTGAGCCGGTCGCCGATCGGGCCGAACGCGGCGAGCGTGAGCGCCCAGCGATCCGGGTACGTCGTCGGCGCGCTGCGATCCTCGTACTGGAGGTCGTCGATGGCGAGCTGCAGCTGGAACGTCGCCGCGCGGAAGGCGCGCCACGTCACGTCGGTGCCGAAGAGCACGTTGCCGTCATCGCCCTCGCCGTACTGGTTCGAGAGCAGCAGGAAGCCGACCGGGTTGATGAAGGTGCCGTCGACGCTGCGGTCGTTGCCGGAGAAGACGGTCGTCTCCCAGAGCGCCACGTGCAGCCGGTCGGAGAATCGCACGCCCAGACGGTGGCCGAAGTGGTAGCGCTTGATGACGTCGCCGTTCGCGTCGACTTCGTCCCGCAGCTGCGCCACCTGCGACTGCAGCCGCACCGTCCGTGACCCGACGTCGAGGCCGAGGTAGGGACGAGGATACGAGTACGGGCTGATGGGAATGCCCCAGTAGCCCACCGGGCCCCAGTTCTGGTCGAGCTGCCCGAACCAGAAGCGGCCCCACTTGAACTGGAGCCCGAGATACGCCTCGGCCATGCGCCCGGTGACCTCGGTGTCGGTCCGCCCGCCCCAGTCGGGGTCGGCATTCAGGCGTCGCTCCACCACGGGTCGGCTCACCGCCACGACGGGCCCGAACACGCCCTCGAGTCGCAGGTCGAGGTAGGGTTGCACGCCGTCGGACCCGCCGGGACGCAGCAGATCGCGGCGGGCCCGGGTGTACGCCTGCACGCCCACCCGTCCCTCGGCGCCCCAGCGCGAGCCCTCGAGGTCGGTGAACTCGGCCGACAGCCGACGCACGAGCGCCGCGTCCGTGGAGCCCTTGGTGGTGTCGGCCTTCCGGAGCGCCTGGATCACGTCGATGCGACGGAACGGCCGGATCATCGGCGACGGGTCGGGGATCGTGCCGCGTGCGATGAGGTGCTCGACGAGCGGCAGGCGCGGATCGTCGAGCGCCACGTTGGGCGATGCCTGGGCCACGACGCGCGCGCTCAGGAGCGCCGTGCCGGCGAGGGCGAGGAGGAGCGATGTGGGGAGGCGCATCGGCGTCCAAACCTAACGGTCCAAAGGACACCGCGCGAAGGGAGGGGGGCGCTTATCTTGTCGCCATGCTTCAACTTCGGGTCGAGTCGGTGCGCGGGGACCGGGTGGAGTCGGTGCATCCGGTCTCGGCGGTGGTCGTGGACGCCCGTGGCGACCAGCTCGCCGCCATCGGCGATCCCGACCTGGTCACCTTCTGGCGCTCCGCCGCCAAGCCGTTCCAGGCCATGCCGCTCGTCGCCGATGGCGCGGCCGATCGCTACGGCTTCGGCGCGGAGGCGCTCGCGCTCGCCTGTGCCTCGCACTCGAGCGAGCCCGGTCACCTCGCCCTCGCGGCCGACATGCTCGCGCGCGCCGGTCGCGAGGAGACGGACCTCGCGTGCGGACCGCACGTGCCGCTGTCGCCGGAGGTCGCGGCCCAGGTGGCGCGCGAGGGCCGCACGCTGACGCCCCTCTGGAGCAACTGCTCGGGCAAGCACGCGGGCATGCTCGCGCTCGCCACCCATCACGGCTGGCCCACGCACGGGTACGAACGGGCGGCCCACCGCGTGCAGGAGCGCATCCTGGTCGAGGTGAGCCGCTGGACCGGCACGCCGCAGGACGCGGTGGGCCGCGCCGTCGACGGCTGCACCGCCGTGTGCTTCGCGCTGCCGCTCTCGGCGATGGCGCTGGGCTACGCACGGCTCGCCGCCAGCGGGGACGAGCACGCGGCGCGCATCCGTGGCGCCATGATGGCGCACCCCTGGAATGTCGGCGGCACCGCCCGGCCATGCACCGACATCATGACGGCGGCACCCGGCATGGTCTTCGCCAAGATCGGGGCGGAAGGGGTCTACTGCGCCGGCATCCCGGAGGCCGGGGTCGGCGTGGCGCTCAAGGTGGAGGACGGGGACATGCGGTGCGCGCCGATCGCGCTACTCGCGGTGCTGCAGGAGGTTGCGGCGCGTATATCGAGTACATTGGCGGCGGCGCTTGCGAGCCCGGACGTGGCCCGGCATGCCGAGGTGGTCATTCGCAACACGCGGGACGAGGCCACGGGCTATCTTCGGGCACGGGGCGCGCTGCGTTTCGCTACGACTGGCGCGGGAACGGTACGCACGTGACGCGAGGCACGAGGTAGACTCATGGCGAAACACGACAGCCTGGACACCCAGACCCGCGAGCTGGTGCGCTTCGCCGCCGCCATCGCGCAGGGCGACGAGCCCGAACTGCGCGAGCGCGTGCGCTCGCTGCGCATGGCGCAGGTGCCGGTGACGTGGGTGGAGGAGCTCCTGCTCCAGTCCATCCTGATGTGCGGCTATCCCCGCGCCCTCGTGGCCACCGCCGTGTGGCGCCGGTTCAGCGGCGTGCGCGCGCCGGCGAGCGACGCCGACGCCTCGTACGAGCAGGCCGCCGACTGGACCCGCCGCGGCGAGGCGACCTGCGAGATCGTGTACGGCACCAACTACGAGAAGCTCCGCGAGAACGTGCGCGCCCTGCACCCGGCGGTGGACCTGTGGATGATCACCGAGGGCTACGGCCGCACCCTGTCGCGCCCCGGGCTCGACCTCATGCGCCGCGAGCTGTGCACCGTCGCACAGACGGCCGTGCTCGAGACCGAGCGGCAGCTGCATTCCCATCTGAAGGGCGCCCTCAATGCGGGGGCCGATCCCGTGCAGATCGAGGGCGTCCTCTCCGTCGTGAACCCGATGCTCTCCTTCGATTCGTGGAAGAAGGTCAAGGAGCTCTGGCGCAGCGTCCGCGACGGGTTCATTCCAGAAAGTTGAACTGATGTTCGTCGATCAGGCGGTGGTCAGGGTCGTCGCCGGCACGGGCGGCTCTGGGGCGAGTTCGTTCGCCCGCTTCAAGTACAAGCCCAAGGGCGGTCCCGATGGCGGGGACGGTGGGCGCGGCGGCAACGTGTACGTCGTGGGCGATCCCAACCTCACCACGCTGCTCGACTACCGCTACCGCAATCTCTGGAAGGCCGAGCGCGCCCAGCACGGCATGGGCAAGCACAAGACGGGGGCCTCCACGCCCGATGTCCTGCTGCCCGTGCCGCCCGGCACCGTCATCAGGGACGCCGCCACCGGCGAGGTGCTCGGCGAGGTGCTCCGCGCCGGCGACAAGGTGCGCGTCGCCAAGGGCGGCCGCGGCGGCCGCGGCAACGCGCGCTTCGCCACGAGCACGCACCAGGCGCCGCGCGAGTGGGAGCCGGGCGAGGAGGGCGAGGACCGCGAGATCGAGCTCGTCCTCAAGCTCATCGCCGACGTCGGCCTCGTGGGCGAGCCCAACGCGGGCAAGAGCACGCTGCTCTCGGTGATCAGCGCGGCGCGCCCGAAGATCGCCGACTACCCGTTCACGACGCTCGAGCCCAACCTCGGCGTCGTCCGGTACAACGACACGGAGTTCGTCGTCGCCGACATCCCGGGCATCATCGAGGGCGCGCACGCCGGCAAGGGACTCGGCCTCCGCTTCCTGCGCCACGTCGAGCGCACGCGGCTCCTCGCCTTCCTGCTGCCGCTCGACC
>DASUOW010000168.1:0-2401 GCA_036276435.1 Gemmatimonadales bacterium | reverse complement strand
GGAGATGTCCGGCACGAGGAACAGCGTCGGGTCGTCGGGCGACATCTGCTCCGCGCCCCGGTCGGTCAGGTGCACCGAGTGGCCGCGCTCGTCCAGCACGAAGTACAGCACGTCCTCGAGGCCGCGCAGCTGCTGCTGCCTCGCCGGCAGCTTGCGGTCGGCGATGGCGTCGAGCTCGACCCGCTGCACGAGCTGCTTGATGCCCGTCTCGTTGAGGGTCTTGAGCAGGCGCTTGTTCTTCGGCATGCCCAGCTGCGCCTGGTAGAGCTTCTTCGCCCCCTCCGCCCGCGTGGCCTCGTCGGCCACCAGCTTCTCGCCCTCGGCGAGCAGGGTGTTCGCCACGTCGGTCTGGCGGCGCACCAGCTCGTACACCTGCCGGTTGAACCGCGCGTACGAGTCGTCGCCCTCGTGGGCCACGGGCCCCGAGATGATCAGCGGGGTGCGCGCCTCGTCGATGAGGATCGAGTCCACCTCGTCGATGATGCCGTAGATGTGCTCCCGCTGCACCCGCTGCTCCAGCGAGAACACCATGTTGTCGCGCAGGTAGTCGAAGCCGAACTCGTTGTTCGTGCCGTAGGTGATGTCGGCGAAGTACGCGGCGCGGCGCTCGGGGCTCGACGGCTCGGTGTCGTCGAGGCACGCCACCGTCAGGCCCAGGTAGCGGTAGACGTGCCCCATCCACTGCGAGTCGCGGCGGGCGAGGTAGTTGTTGACCGTGACGAGGTGCGCCCCGCGCCCGGTGAGGGCGTTCAGGTAGAGGGGCAGCGTGGCGACGAGCGTCTTGCCCTCGCCCGTCGCCATCTCGGCGATGCGCCCCTGGTGCAGCGTGATGCCGCCGATCAGCTGCACGTCGTAGGGCACCATGTCCCACACGAGGTCGTGCCCCGTGACCGAGACCGTCGTGCCCACCAGCCGCCGGCACGCCTCGCGCACCGTGGCGTACGCCTCCGGCAGGAGGTCGTCGAGCACCTGCGCGATGGCCTTCCGGTACTGCTGGTCGAGCTGCTGGACGCGGTCCTCGAGCCCGTCGCGCTCGGCCGGGTCGGCGCACTCATGCTTGGCCACCTTGGCCTGCTCGAGCTCGGCCCTGAGCGCACCCGTGCGCTCGGCGATGATGCCGCGGAACTTCGCGGTCTGCGCGCGCAGCTGCTCCTCCGGGAGGTCCTTGAGCTTCTCCTCTTCCCGGTGGATGGCGTCGACCAGCGGCTGGAGGCGCTTCACCTCGCGCTCGTGCCGCGTGCCGAAGACCGATTCGATGAGCTTCTTGATCATTCCCCGTTCCTGTACAGCCCGTGCGCCGCCACGTACTCGGCGACGCGCTCGGGCACCCAAAAGCGAATGGACCGTCCGGCCGCCACGCGGCTGCGGATCGCCGTCGCGCTGATGTCCAGCGACGGCACCGTGATCGTCTCGGCCACGAGCGCCGACGGCGGCGCCGGCGTGCCCGCCCGGGCGAACGCCACGATCCGCGCGAGCGACGGCAGCGCCGACGCCTCACGCCACAACTCCAGCTCCGCCGCCGTGTCGGCGCCGATCAGCAGCGTGAACGCCGCCCCCGGCTCCCGCGCCCGCAGTGCCCGGAGCGTGTCCACCGTGTAGCTCGGCCCCGGCCGTTCCAGCTCCAGCGCCTCCATCCGGAACCGGGGCTCCCCCGCGATGGCCAGCTCCACCATGCGTGCCCGATCGGCCGCCGTGGCCGAGTGCCGTCCCTGCTTGAACGGCTGCTCGCGGGCCGGCACGAACCTGAGTTCCGCGAGCCCCAGCGCCTCCACCGCCGCCTGCGCCACCAGGAGGTGGCCGTGGTGGATCGGGTCGAACGACCCGCCCAGGAGCCCGATCATGCCGTCAGGAGGCTTCCAGGTCCGACGGACACGCCTCCGCGACGCCCTTCGCGTTCGCGTGGAACCGTCGAATATAACCGCAGGTCTCCTTGACGTCCTCGTAGTAGCCCAGCTTGTAGTACGCCTTGACGAGGTCCACGAGCGCCCGCGGGGCCGCCCGGGACCTCGGATAGGTGGCCACGACGTCGCGATAGTACAGGATGGCCGAGTCGTAGGCCTTCAGGTGCATGTAGTAGCTGCCGGCCTTGTACTGCTTCCAGGCGAACTGGTCCTGCAGCTCCAGCAGACGCTGCTGGCCCTGCCGCGCGGCCGGGGTGCCCGGGAAGCGGTTGCTCACCTCGCTGTAGGTGGCCATCGCCGTCTGGCCGTAGGTCGGGTCGAGCTCGGGCCGGCGCCACAGCGAGGCGAAGGAATCGCCGGCGCGCAGCAGCGCATCCGGGGCGAGCGGGTCGCCCGGCGTCTCGTCCGACACCCGGCGGAATTCCCGGGCCGCCTGCAGGAAGTCGCCCTGCTGGTACATCGCCTCGGCGATCAGGAAGTGCAGCCGCGAGCGCCTGGGG
>DASUOW010000167.1:0-4542 GCA_036276435.1 Gemmatimonadales bacterium | reverse complement strand
AGAACACGTTGCCGTAGCCGCCGGTGGCGAGGATCACGGCGTCGCCCACGTGCGACTCGATCTCGCCGGTGACCATGTCGCGCGTGATGATGCCGCGCGCCTTGCCCTCCACGAGCACGAGCTCGAGCATCTCGTGGCGCGTGTGCATCTTCACGCCGCCGGCCTTCACCTGCTTCTCGAGGGCCTGGTAGGCGCCGATGAGCAACTGCTGGCCCGTCTGCCCGCGCGCGTAGAAGGTGCGCGAGACCTGGGCGCCGCCGAAGCTGCGGTTCGCGAGCAGGCCGCCGTACTCGCGGGCGAAGGGCACGCCGTTGGCGACCGACTGGTCGTGGACCTGGCGCATCAGCGACTGATAGGCGCCGAGCAGCAGCTGCTGGCCGGTCTGGCCGCGCGCGTAGAAGGTGCGCGACACCTGCGCCCCGCCGAACGAGCGGTTGGCGAGCTGGCCCGCGTACTCGCGCGCGAACGGCACGCCCTGCGCCACGCACTGGTCGATGATGTTCACGCTGATCTGCGCGAGCCGGTACACGTTCGCCTCGCGCGCGCGGAAGTCCCCACCCTTCACGGTGTCGTAGAACAGGCGGTAGACGCTGTCGCCGTCGTTCTGGTAGTTCTTCGCCGCGTTGATGCCGCCCTGCGCCGCGATGGAGTGCGCCCGGCGCGGCGAGTCCTGGAAGCAGAAGCACGAGACGTTGTAGCCCAGCTCGCTCAGGCTGGCCGCCGCGGATGCGCCCGCGAGGCCGCTGCCGACCACGATGACGCTGTACTTCCGCTTGTTGGCGGGGTTCACGAGCTTCAGGGCGAACCGGTGCCGGTCCCAGAGCTGCTCGATGGGGCCGGTCGGGATCTTGGAGTTCAGTTCCATGGGGCCGAGCCTCAGGACTTCAGGATGCCGGCGAGGACGCCGAGCGGAATCGCGATGAACCCGCCCGCGACCACGATCGCGAGCACGTACGCCACCTTGCGCCGCAGCGGCGCCGCCGGATACGGCACGCCGAGGGAGCGCGGGCTGCTCCAGAGGCCGTGGTACAGGTGGAGGCCCAGCGCCAGCATCGAGACGATGTAGAACGCGCTCACCCACCAGATGTTGAAGCCGCGGATGACGTTGCCCGCCACGTCGGTGGGACGGAAGTCGGCCGGGAAGAGCGTGCCGGTGGTCAGGTGCAGGATGTGGAAGACGATGAAGGCCAGCAGCAGCACCCCGCCCCAACGGATGGTGCGCGAGGCGAACGTCGAGA
Source organism: Gemmatimonadales bacterium (assembly GCA_036276435.1). GTDB lineage: Bacteria > Gemmatimonadota > Gemmatimonadetes > Gemmatimonadales > GWC2-71-9 > JAGGAG01. The sequence goes on along the minus strand of DASUOW010000167.1, from coordinate 3,304 downwards.
CCTGCGGCTCGTAGGCCTCGTAGCCCACCGGCCGCGCCGCGCGGCTGCGGTTCCGCAGCTGCCACGCCGTGTAGGCGTGCAGCACCACCACCGACACCAGGAAGAGCCGCGCCGGCCACACGAGCCCCGGCTTGCTCTTCAGGAAGTAGGCGTAGTTGTTGATGGCGGCGGCGCTCTGGTAGATCGTCAGCGTCCCGAGGACGTGCTGCATGACGAAGAGGACCATGACGACGCCGGTGGCGCCCATCACCACCTTCTTCCCGACGTTCGAATCCCAGAACAGCTTCAGGCTCCGCATTCCCCGTCCTCTCAGCCGAGCGCGACCATGGTGGACCGGACGGCCTCGGCGGACGCGTGGAGGGCCTTCGATTCCTCCGCCGTCAGCCGGATGTCCACGACCTGCTCGAGACCTTTGCGTCCGAGCTTCACCGGCACGCCGCAGAACACGTCGTTGATGCCGTACTCGCCCTGCAGCCAGACGGCGCAGGGCAGGATGCGCTTCTTGTCGTGCGCGATGGCCTCGACCATCTGCACCGCCGCGGCGCTGGGCGCGTAGTAGGCCGAGCCGGTCTTGAGGAGCCCCACGATCTCGGCCCCGCCGTTGCGGGCGCGGTCCACGATGGCGTCGAGCTTCGCCTGCTCGAGCAACTGCGTGACCGGGATGCCCGAGACGGTGGTGTAGCTCACCAGCGGCACCATCGTGTCCCCGTGGCCCCCGAGCACCATGGCCTGGATGTCCTCCACCGAGACGTCCATCGCCTCGGCGAGGAAGGTGCGATAGCGCGCCGTGTCGAGCACGCCCGCCATCCCGAGCACCCGCTCGCGCGGGAAGCCGGAGGCCTGCATGGCGACGTAGCACATGACGTCGAGCGGGTTCGACACCACGACGATGATCGAGTCGGGGGCCACCCGGCGGATCTGCTCCGCCACCGACTTCACGATGCCCGCGTTGGTCTTCACGAGGTCGTCGCGGCTCATGCCCGGCTTGCGCGCGATGCCCGCGGTCACCACGAACACCTCGGCGCCGGCGGCTTCGTCGTAGCCGTTGGTGCCGATCACGCGCGTATCGAAGCCTTCGATGGGACCGGACTGGAATTGGTCGAGCGCCTTGCCCTGCGGAATACCCTCGAGAACGTCGATCAGTACCACGGTCCGCGCGAGGTTCTTCTCGGCGAGGCGCTGGGCGGCCGTCGCCCCCACGTTCCCCGCGCCCACCACCGCGACCTTCTGCAGCATCGCTCGGTCCTGGCGTTCAAGGTTCGGTATCGAAAGCGCCGCCGGATGGGGCGCGCTAAGCCCGGTGAGTATAGCGACTTAGACATGCGGAGACAAACCACCGTCACCCCCTGAAGAAAGGCTCAGTACCGCTTCACCCGACCTTGGGTCCGCCTCCCAGACATTGATCTCGACGGGGAGGCTGCCGCCTCGTCAGGAGGCACCATGTCCAGTGCGGTCCGGCCGGGCACGACGCCCGCTGGCACCGACGGCTCCCTGAGCCGCCTGCTCGAGACCGAAGCCCTCCTCGCGGAGCGGCTGGCGGCCGCACAGGCGGAGTCCGTCCGTATCCGTGAGGCGGCTCGCTCGGAGGCGCACGCGGCGAACGCCGACGACCAGCGTGCGATCGCCGCTGCGCGTGAGGCGGTGGAGCGGGAGTACGCCGAGCGGCGCGAGGCCCGCCTGTCCGCCATCGAGGCGGAGAAGGTGCGCCGGGTCGAGGCGCTGCGCGCCCTGCCCGCCACCGACCTCGATCGACTTGCGGCCGACCTGATCGAGCGCATGCTGCGGCAGGTCGCCGGGACGACGCCATGATCGTCCCCATGACGAAGGTGCGGCTGCTCGGGGCTCGAAAGGACCTGCCCGACGCCATCCGCATCGTGCAGGACGCCGGCGTGCTCCATCTCGCCCAGCCCGCGGCGCTCTCCCCCAGCCTGCCCTCGACGCCGGCCGCGACCGACCAGCGACGGATCCGTCAGCTCGAACGCCTGCTGTCCGACGTCCAGACGGCGCGCACGCTGCTCGCGGCGCCTGCCCAGCCGCGAAGACAGCCGGCCGTGCTGCCCGACGTGCACGCCCTCGCCGGATGGGCCCGGCTGGGACGTCGAGTGCGCCGCCGCGCCGAATCGCTGCGCGATCGGCGCAGTGCCCTCGAGGAGGAGCAGGCGCTGGTCGCTCGGTACCAGCGGTTCTTCGGGGCGTTCGCGTCGCTCGAGTCGGCGCGCCACCGGTTCGCCGACGTGAGCGCGTACCACGTGGTGCTGCGGCGGGACCAGAGCGGCCAGCTGGCACGGCTCCGCGCGGCGCTCGCCGAGCGGCTGGACGACACCTTCGAGCTGCTCGCCGAGCCGCTGCCGAGCGGTGAGACGGCCGTGCTGCTGCTGGTGCCGGCGAGCGTCGCCCGGCGGATCGACGAGCTCCTGGCCGAGGCACACGTGCAGGAAGTGCCCATGCCCGCCGGCTACGGCGGCACCCTCGCCGAGGCCATCCCGCGGCTGCTCCGCCGGCACGACGAGATCCCCGCGGAGCTGGCGGCCGTGCAGCGCGAGCGCGCCGACCTGGCCGCGCGGCACGGTCCCGAGCTCGCACACGCCGAGGCGGCGGTGCACGACGAACTCGAGCGCCGACGCGCCATCGGCCTCTCGGCGAGCACCGCGCACGCCTTCGTGATGGAGGGCTGGCTGCCGTCGGGCACCGAGTCGACGCTCGCCGGCGCGCTCGACCGGCAGTTCCACGGCGCGGTGGTGCTGGAGACCATCGGTCGCGAGCACTGGCGCAGCGAGGATGCGCCGGTGGTGCTCCGCAACCCGCGCCTCTTCCGGCCCTTCGAGACCATCACGCGGATGCTGCCGCTGCCGCGCTACGGCACCATCGACCCGACGCCGTTCGTGGGCGTGTTCTTCCCCATGTTCTTCGGCCTCATGCTGGGCGACCTGGGCTATGGGCTCGCGCTCGCCGCCTTCTCGGCCCTGCTGCACCTCAAGACGCGGCCCGGCTCGACGGCGCGCGCCGTCGCGGAGGTGGGCGGCGCGTGTGCGCTCTTCGGCATGGCGTTCGGCGTGGCCTTCGGGGAGTTCTTCGGCGACCTGGGACGGCGCTGGTTCGGTCTCGAGCCGCTGCTCTTCGACCGCGAGCACGAGGTGATGGCGTTCCTTGGCCTCGCCGTCGCGCTCGGCGTCGTGCACATCGTCCTGGGCCTCGTGCTCGGCGCCGTCTCGAGCCGGCACACCCACCCGCGCACGGCGCTGGGGCGCCTGCTGTCGGCGGCCATCGTGCTGCTCATCGTCGTGGCCATCCTGGCCGCGCTGGA
>DASUOW010000166.1:0-7446 GCA_036276435.1 Gemmatimonadales bacterium | reverse complement strand
CCTGAGATACGCCGCCCGCGTCGCCGAGATGAGCGCCGGGGCGTTCGCCGGCACCACGCGCCGGAACAGCCGCTTCGCGTTCTCCCAGTCCACCAGCAGCTGCCGCGCGCGCGGGCTCGCCGTCTTCTCCTCGTGCTCGTGGATGAGGCGGTGCAGCACCCGCTCGTCCTCGTCCTCGAGCTGCTCGAGCGTGACCATGTCCTGGTTGACGCGCGCGTGGAAGGTGCCCGACTCGTCGAGCACGTAGGCGATGCCGTTCGACATGCCCGCGCCGAAGTTGCGGCCCGCGCGGCCCAGCACCACGACGATGCCGCCCGTCATGTACTCGCAGCAGTGGTTGCCCGCGCCCTCGATCACTGCCGTCGCGCCCGAGTTGCGCACCGCGAAGCGGTCGCCGGCCTGGCCGGCGGCGTAGAGCCGGCCGCTGGTGGCCCCGTACAGGGCCGTGTTGCCGAGCACGAGGTGCTGGTGCGTGGCCCCGGCGTACGCCGCGCGACGGAACGGACGGATGACGATCTCGCCGCCCGAGAGCCCCTTGCCCACGTAGTCGTTGGCCTCGCCTTCGAGGTCGAGATGCACGCCCTTGATGGTGAAGGCGCCGAAGCTCTGGCCCGCGCTGCCGGTGAACCGGAGCCTCACCCGGCCGTACGGCAGCCCAGCCTCGCCCAGGCGGCGCGCGATCTCGCCCGAGACGCCGGCCCCGACGGTGAGATGGTGGTTGCGGATCGGATAGTGGCTCGAGAACGGTAGGCCACTCTCGAGGTACGGCTCGAGCTCCTCGATGATCTCCCGGTCGAGCGAGATGACGCCCGGCCGGTTGTTGCGCGCCTCGGTACGCCGGCGCGCGGTGTTGGCGGGTCCCTTGGGCGGTGCGAGCAGCATCGACAGGTCGAGCAGCGCCGCGCGCGGCACTTCCGGATGGTCCACCCGCACCAGCAGGTCGTTCCGCCCGATGATCTCGTCGAGCGAGCGCGCGCCAAGGTGCGCCAGGATGTGCCGCACCTCCTCCGCCACCAGCGTGAAGTACGCGATGACCTGCTCCGGCGTGCCCTTGAACTTGGCGCGCAGGTCGTCGCGCTGCGTGGCGATGCCGGTGGGGCAGGTGTTCACGTGACACTGCCGCGCCATGGCGCACCCGAGTGCCACGAGCGGCGCCGTGCCGAACCCGAACGATTCCGCGCCTAGCAGGGCCGCGACGACCACGTCGCGCCCCGTGCGGAGGCCGCCGTCCACGCGCACCTCGATGCGATGGCGCAGCCCGTTCCGCACCAGCGTCGCCTGCGACTCGGCGAGTCCGAGCTCCCACGGCGAGCCGACGTGCTTGATCGACGACAGCGGCGACGCGCCCGTGCCGCCGTTGTGCCCAGCGATGAGCACGTAGTCCGCGTACGCCTTGCACACGCCCGCCGCCACCGTGCCGACTCCCGCCTCCGCCACCAGCTTGACGCCGATGCGCGCGCGCGGGTTGATCGTCTTGAGGTCGCTGATGAGCTGCGCCAGGTCCTCGATGGAGTAGATGTCGTGATGCGGCGGCGGCGAGATCAGCTGGATGCCGGGCGTCGCGTGCCGGAGCCGCGCGATGAGGTCCGTCACCTTGTGCGCCGGCAGCTGGCCGCCCTCGCCCGGCTTCGCGCCCTGCACGATCTTGATCTCGAGCTCCTCAGCGCGCACCAGGTAGTCGGCCGTGACGCCGAAGCGGGCCGACGCCACCTGCTTGATGCGACTGTCGAGCCGGTCGCCGCCGGGCAGCACGTTGTAGTGCGCCGGATCCTCGCCGCCCTCGCCCGAGTTGGAGCGGGCGTTCATCCGGTTCATCGCGATCGTGAGCGCCGTGTGCGCCTCGGGGGAAAGGGCGCCCAGCGACATGGCGCTCGACACGAACCGGCGGCGGATCGCCTCCATCGGCTCGACCTCGTCCAGCGGGACCTGTGCGCCGGTGCGGAACCCCAGCAGGTCGCGCGGGCTCGACGGACGGCGGCCGGTGAACTTGCCCAGGAACGCGTCGTACTTCTCGGCGTCAGGCGTGCCCGACTTGACGGCCTGCTGCAGCGCCACCACCGCCTGCGGCGCCCACGCGTGGTCCTCGCCCTCCTTGCGGAAGCGCACCCGGCCGAAGTCGGGAAGCCCGCCGCCCTCGAGCGGCGTCACGAACGCCTGTCCGTGCCGCGCCAGCACGTCCTCGCCCAGCTCGCGGAAGCCCACGCCGCCCAGGGGCGAGGTGGTGCCGGAGAAAGCCAGGTCCACGACCTCACGGCCCAGGCCCAGCGCCTCGAAGATCTGCGCACCGCAGTACGACGAGAGCGTCGAGATGCCCATCTTCGAGAGGATCTTGAGCAGCCCCTTCTCGGCCGCGCTGCGATAGCGCTCGACGGCCTCCATGGGCGTCGGCCGCGGCGGCGCCTCCTCCTTCTCGCGCCTCGGCGGCGCGGCCTCGCTGAAGATCGACTCCACCGAGGCGAGGGCGAGCCACGGGTGCACCGCCTCCGCGCCGTAGCCGATCAGCGTCGCGAAGTGGTGGATGTCGAACGCGTCACCCGTCTCGGCGATGAGGCCCACCCGGGCGCGAAGGCCGGTGCGCACGAGCTCCTGGCGCACCGCGCCGATGGCCAGCAGCATCGGGATCGGCGCGCGCGTGGGCCCCGCGGCGCGATCGCTCACCACGAGGATGCGGGCGCCGGCGCGCACCGCGCGCACGGCCTGCTCCTGCAGCGAGCGCAAGGCCGTCCGCAGGCCGTCCGGCCCGTGCTCGGGGTTCATCACCGCGTCGACGATCTCGGTGGCGAAGCCGCGCACGTTGAGCAGGCCCGCCATCTCGGCGGCGAGCAGGATGGGGTGCTCCACCCGGAGCATCTGCGCCGCGTTCGGCCGCTCGACGAGCGGCGAGCCGCGCCGGCCGATGTGCATGCGGAGCGACATCACCATCGCCTCGCGCAGCGGGTCGATGGGCGGGTTGGTGACCTGCGCGAAGCGCTGGCGGAAGTAGCTGTAGATGCCCTGCGGCGTGCGCGCGAGCGGGGCGATGGGGGTGTCGTCGCCCATGCTCCAGACGGGGTCCACGCCCGTCGTGGCCATCGCCTCGAGGATGATGCGCAGGTCCTCGAATCCGTAGCCGAACAGCCGCTGGCGCACCACGAGCTCGTCGCCGGCGGGGGCGGGCAGGGTGCGGATCGGGTCGGGGGCCAGCACCTGCATGTAGCGGCGCACCCAGCTCTCGTACGGCTGGCGCCCGGCCACGGCGCGCTTCGCGTCGAGGTTGCGGACGATGGTGCCCTTCTCGAGGTCGGCGAGCAGCACCTCGCCCGGGCCCACCTTGCCGCTCTCGATGACGTCCTCGGGCTCGAAGTCCACGAGGCCCACCTCGGACCCGGCGAACACCAGGCCGTCGCGGCGGATCTTGTAGCGGCACGGCCGGAGTCCGTTGCGGTCCACCGCGGCGCCCGCGATGCGGCCGTCGGTGTAGGCCAGCGCCGCCGGCCCGTCCCAGGGCTCGTGCAGGCAGGAGTGATACTCGTAGAAGGCGCGCACCGACGGGTCCACGTCGGGATACTTCTCCCAGGCCTGCGGGATCATCATCATGACCGCGTGCACCGGGTCGCGCCCCGACGTCACGAACAGCTCGAGCGCGTTGTCGAGGCTCGCCGAGTCGCTGCCCTGGGGCCAGATGACGTCGCGGAGCCGGTCCTCGCGCCCCTCCCACAGCGGCGACTTGAGCAGCGGGGTCCGCATCGTCATGGCGTTGCGGTTGCCCCAGAGCGTGTTGATCTCGCCGTTGTGCGCCAGCAGCCGGAACGGCTGTGCCAGCGGCCAGCTGGGCAGCGTGTTGGTGGAGTAGCGCTGGTGGAACACCGCCACCGCGCTCTCGAACTCCGGGAAGCGGAAGTCGGGATAGAACACCGGCAGCTGCGAGCCCTGCAGCAGCGCCTTGTAGACGATGGTGCGGCACGACATCGACGGCACGTAGAAGCCCGCGAGTCCCAGCTGCTCGGCGCGCTGCTCCAGCAGGCGGCGCGCGAGGAAGAGGGCGCGCTCCCAGGCGTCGTCGTCGGCGAACCGGTCGGGCCGGCCGATGAGCGCCTGCCGGATGACGGGCATGCTGCTGCGCGCCGAGGGGCCGAGGGCCGCGGGATTCACCGGGACCTCGCGCCAGCCGATGAGCGGGAGGCCGTCCTCCTCGAGCACCTTCTCGACGAGGGTGACCGAGGCCTGCAGGCCGTCGGGATCCACCGGCAGGAAGAAGGAGCCGACCGCGAAGGGCCGGCCCGGCGTCAGGTTCAAGCCGAGCCGATAGGCGTCGCGGTGGAACAGTCGGTGCGGAATCTGGGTGAGGAGGCCGGCGCCGTCGCCCGAGTTGTCGGTGCTGGCAGCGCCCCGGTGCGCCACGCGGCCGAGGGCCTCGAGCGCCATCTGCACCACCTCGTGCGAGCGCGTGCCGCCGGACTGCGCGAAGAACCCGACGCCACAGGCATCGTGTTCGCGGGTGGGGTCGAACGGCCCACCCGCGGTGCGCGCGTTCGGTGAAGGGGTGCTGGTGCCAGAGTTCGGCCGGATCCGCTGCCCGTCCGTCATCGGGACTCCTCGGTTGGTGTCAGGTCGCCGGTTGAGGCCGGCGACGGCCAAAAAACAAAGACCCGCTCCATCGGGAGCGGGTCGGGTCAGTGCGTCATGCGCGCAGCTAGCCGGTCGCTCCCTGGGGATGGAGTCGGTTGACGAGAAGGTCGACCAGAAGCTTCGGCGCGTAGTTCATGGATGCATAGATATACAGGGGGCTGCAAGGGCTCAAGGGTCGAGGCGCGGTGTCTCCTGCGGGACACTCCGGGATTGCCCCGGGAACGGCGGTGCCCCTTGACAGGTCGGGCCCGGTCTCGGTAGCCTCCCATTCCCCGAGGCGCATAAGGATGCACGCTCGGGTCACCACATCCACTGCGAGCCGAACCGGACCGTGCTGCCGAACGTCGTCGTCCTTCTGTCGCTCCTCCTTCTCGTCGGGCTGCTTCTTGAGCTCCGGGAAGTCCGCGGCATGCCGACGACGAGTTAGCACGACAGACTCGCAACGACAGAGGCGCCGCGGACCACCTGGTTCGCGGCGCCTCCTGCTTTCGGCCCCTGGCCGGCAACGGGAGGATTCACGCGCATGAGCCGTCGGATCACGATCTTCGACACCACCCTCCGGGACGGCGAGCAGGCCCCGGGCAACAGCCTGAGCGTCGAGGACAAGGTGCGCCTGGCGCGGCAGCTCGACATCCTCGGGGTGGACGTCATCGAGGCCGGGTTCCCCGCCTCCTCGGAGACCGACTTCCGCGGCATCGTGGAGATCGCCGGCGAGGTGCGCCGGCCCGTGATCGCGGCGCTCGCCCGCTGCGTGGAGCGCGACATCGACCTCGCCGGCGAATCGCTGCGGCGCGCCGAGCGCGGGCGGATCCACGTCTTCCTCTCCACCTCCGACCTGCACCTGCAGGCCAAGCTGCGCATCTCCCGCGAGGAGGCGCTCGAGCGCATCCGTGACGGGGTGCGACGGGCGCGCCGCTTCACCGACGACGTGGAGTGGTCGGCCGAGGATGCGAGCCGCACCGACCTCGACTTCCTCTGCCGTTGCGTCGAGCTCGCCATCGCGGAGGGGGCCACGACCATCAACCTGCCCGACACCGTCGGCTACGCCCTGCCGGACGAGTACGCGGCGATGTTCCGCAACGTCATCGCGCGCGTGCCGGGCGCCGACCGCGTGGTGTTCAGCACCCACTGCCACGACGACCTCGGGCTCGCGGTCGCCAACTCGCTCGCCGCCATCGGGGCGGGGTGCGGGCAGGTGGAGTGCACCATCAACGGCATCGGCGAGCGCGCGGGCAACGCGGCGCTCGAGGAGATCGTGATGGCGGGCCGGGTGCGCGGCGTGCTGGGCTTCGAGACGGGCATCCAGTCGCGCGAGCTGTTCCGGACGAGCCAGCTGCTCTCGCACGCCACGGGCGTCTTCCCGCAGCCCAACAAGGCCATCGTGGGCCGCAACGCCTTCGCGCACGAGGCTGGCATCCACCAGCACGGCGTGCTGCAGAACGGGCTCACCTACGAGATCATGGCGCCCGAGTCGGTGGGCATCACCAAGTCGTCGCTGGTGCTGGGCCGGCACTCGGGCCGCCACGCGCTGGCGCAGCGCTATCGCGAGCTGGGCTACGAGCTGGACGAGCAGCGCCTCGGCGAGCTGTACCAGGCGTTCACCCAGCTCGCCTCGCGCAAGCGCGAGATCCTCGACGAGGACCTCATCGCCCTGCTGCACGAGAGCTTCCACGACGTGCCGGAGGAGTACCAGCTGGCGGCGCTGCGCGTCGTCTGCGGCAGCGTGACGCCCGAGGCGACCGTGACCCTCACCGGCCCCTTCAACGGCGAGCGCACCGCCACCGGCACCGGCGACGGCCCGATCGCGGCCGCGTTCGCCGCGGTGAGCGAGATCATGGGCAAGACGATCGAGGTGGAGAGCCTCAACCTGCGCTCGGTGACGCCCGGCCGCGACAGCGTGGGCCAGGTGTTCCTGCAGGTGCGGGTGGACGGCCGCACCTTCACGGCACACAGCGCGTCCACCGACATCGTCGAGGCGAGCGCCGGCGCGCTGGTGAACGCCCTCAACAAGGTGCGCCACGCCGAGCACCTCGAGGCGCAGGCGATGGCGAACCTCAACTACTGGGGAGTGTGAGCCCGTGAGCGAGGCGCAGGCGTATTCCGGCGCGCACCTGACGTGCAAGGTGCTGCTGGAAGAGGGCGTGGACGTGCTCTTCGGCTATCCCGGGGGCGCCATCATGCCGTTCTATCACGCGTTGCCGGAGTTTCCGGGGCTGCGCCACGTGCTGGTGCGCCACGAGCAGGCGGCGGTGCATGCGGCGCAGGGCTATGCCCGCAGCACCGGGCGCGTGGGCGTGGTGCTGGTGACTTCCGGGCCCGGCGTGAGCAACACCATCACAGGCCTGCTGGACGCGCACAGCGACGCCACCCCGGTGCTGTGCATCAGCGGCCAGGTGGCCACCAGCGTCATCGGCACGCAGGCCTTCCAGGAAAGCGATGCCCTGGGCATGTCCCGGCCCGTGACCAAGTGGAACCACCAGCTGCGCGATGCGGGCGAGGCGGTGTCGGCCGTGCGGCAGGCGTTGCGCGTGGCCGCCTTGGGCAAGCCCGGGCCGGTGCTGCTGGACGTGCCCAAGGACGTGCAGCTGCAGCGCCCCCGCCGGGCGGTGGCCGTGCCCGCCCCCGTGCCGGCGGCGCCCCAGGCCCCGGCGCCCGCGCTGCTGCGCCAGGCCGCCGACCTGCTGGCCGCCGCGCAGCGCCCGGTGCTCTATGGCGGGGGCGGCCTGGTCAATGCCGGTCCTGCGGCCTGCGAGGCCTTCACCCGCCTGGCGCGGGACTGGCACCTGCCCACCACGCTCACGCTCATGGGGCTGGGCGCCTTCCCGGCCTCCGACCCGC
>DASUOW010000165.1:0-18388 GCA_036276435.1 Gemmatimonadales bacterium | reverse complement strand
GATCTTCGACCACATCCTCGACCGCGGCGGCGTCGTGGCGCTGCCGGCGATCGCGGCCCCGCCGTCGAAGTTCGAGGCGCCGCTCGCGGTGTTCGACCAGGCGCTGCACCACGAGCGCGCGGTCACGAAGAGCATCCACGACCTCTACGAGCTGGCCGTGACCGAGCGGGACTATCCGGCGCGGGTCTTCCTCGACTGGTTCGTGAACGAGCAGGTGGAAGAGGAGAAGACGGCGGAACTGGTGGTGGAGCAGCTGAAGATGATCGGCGAGGACCGCCCGGCGCTCCTGATGCTCGACCGGGAACTGGGCCAGCGGAAGCCCGAGGCGGCCGAGGCCGGGGCGGAGGAGACCTGACGATGGCGCGTACGCTGATGATCGCGACGGTGCTGCTCGCCGTCGCAGCCTGCTCGCCCCGCGACCCGGAGGGCAGGAAGGTGGTGGCGGCGGAAAGCACGGTCCCGCTGGCCGACTCGCTCCCGTCGGCCGAGAAGGCGACGCCGCTGCTCGAGCAGGGCGCGCCGACGGTCGACCCGGCACTCGCCACGGGCGACCAGCTGGCCGGTACCAGCTGGCAGTGGCTCTCCACGCAGACGCCGGTGGAGACGGTGACGGCTCCCGAGCCGAAGAACTACGTCATCACCTTCGGTACCGACGGCCGGATCACCGGCAAGGCCGACTGCAACCGCATGATGGGGACGTATCAGGCCACCGCGAAGGAACTCACCTTCGGCGGGCTCGGCACCACCCGGATGGCGTGCCCGCCCGGCTCCCTCGGCGAGCGCTTCGCGCGGGATCTCGGGTTCGTGCGCAACTACACCTTCTACACGCCGGACACGCTGCGCATGGACATGATGGCGGACGGCGGCACCTTCACGTTCCTCCGGACCAGATGATGCGCGTCGCCTTCCTCGGTCTCGGTGCCATCGGGCGTCCCATGGCGGCGCGGGTGGCGGCGCTGCATCCCACGGTGGTGTGGAACCGCACCACCGAGCGGGCCGCCGAGCTCGCACGTGCGGCGGGAGCGCGACTCGCCGATTCGCCGCGCGACGCCGTGACCGACGCCGACGTGGTGATCACATGCCTGCCCACGTCGGCCGAGGTCGAGGCGCTGCTCGACGGGCCCGACGGCCTCCTCGCCGGCATGCGACGGGACGCCCTGCTCGCCGATTGCACGTCGGGCGATCCGGCGTCGTCGCGGCGCATCGCGGCGCGACTCGGGCAGGCGGGGATCGCCTTCGTGGATGCGCCCGTGAGCGGCGGCACCAACGGCGCCGAGGCGGGCACGCTCACCGTCATGGTGGGCGGCAGCGAGGCCGACTTCGAGCGCGTGACGCCCCTCCTCACGGCGTTCGGGCGCACCATCGTGCACATGGGACCGGTGGGCACCGGCCACGCGATGAAGTCGGTGAACAACGCGCTGCTCGCGGTGAACATCGTCGCGGTCGCGGAAGGTGTCGCGGCGCTGGTGAAGGCGGGCGTGTCGGCGCGCACGGCGCTCGAGGTGCTGAACGTCTCGAGCGGCCGCTCCTTCGTGAGCGAGAACCTGGTGCCCGAACGCGTGCTGACCGGCGCCTTCCCCATCACCTTCCGGCTGGCGCTGCTGCACAAGGACGCCGGCATCGCCGCGCAGCTGCTGGACGACACCGGCGTCGAGGGCCACGTGCTGCAGCTGGCCCACCGGCTCTACGGCGAGGCCCGCAAGGCCCTCGGCGAGGAGGCCGACTACCTCGAGGCGATCCGCGTCATCGAGCGCCAGGCCGGCGTGGAGATCCGCGGGTGACGCTGCGGGTCCGCCGGGCCGCGCCCGCCGACGGGCCGGCGCTGCTCGAGCTCGTCACGGCGCTCGCGGACTACGAGAAGCTCCCGCCGCCCGATGCGCACGCGTGCGAGCGCCTGCTGCGCGACGGGTTCGGGCCCGCGCCGCGCTACGAGCTGCTCCTCGGCGAGCTCGACGGCCGGCCGGTGGCGTACGCGCTCTACTTCTTCACCTATTCGTCGTTCCTGGCGCGGCCGACGCTCTTCCTCGAGGACCTGTTCGTGCTGCCCGACGCCCGGCGCCACGGCGTGGGTGGCGCGCTGCTGCGGGCGCTCGCCGAGGCGGCGCTGGCGGCCGACTGCGGCCGGATGGAATGGGCGGCGCTCACGTGGAACCGGCTCGCGATCGACTTCTACGAGCGGCTGGGCGCCAAGGCGCTGGAGGAGTGGCGCACCTTCCGGCTGGAGGGACCAGGCATCGCGGCCCTGGCGGGACGGATATGACGCTGCCGGTGCCCGTGCACCTGATCCTGATCGCGCCGCAGGACCTGTTCAACGTGGCCAGCGCCGTCCGCATCTGCCACAACTTCGGCATTCACAGCATGCGGGTGGTGCAGCCCGAGGTGGAGCTCGACGCCTACCGCATCGAGGGGATGGCGCACAACACGGCGGCGTTCATCTCCCGCATCCGCGTCTTCGACCGGCTCGAGGACGCCATGGCCGACTGCGTGCACGCCCAGGTGCTCACCGGCCGCGAGCGCGCGGCGAAGCGCCGGATCCTCCGTCCGCGCGAGGCCGCGCCGGAGTTGCTGGATTACGGCGCGGAGGGGCCGGTGGCGCTGGTGGCCGGCCGCGAGGCGAGCGGGCTCACCAACGAGGAGCTCGATGCCTGCCAGACCCTGGTGACCATCTCCACCAGCCCGAGCTACACCTCGCTCAACCTGGCGCAGGCCATCGCGGTGATGTGCTACGAGCTGTGGACGGCCGCGGGGGGCGACCAGCTGCCGTTCAAGCGGCCTCGGCGCCGGGCGCCGCTCGCCACGGTGGGCGAGCTCGAGCAGACGTTCAACGACTGGCGGCGCGGCCTCTGGGCCATCGACTTCTTCAAGACCCGGCAGGAGGACAACGTCCTGCGGAGCCTCAGGGAAGTGGTGTTCCGGGCCACGCTCGACCAGCGCGAGTCCAAGCTGCTGCGCGCCATGGGGATCGAAATGGTGCGGTTCATGGAGCGGAAGGGGCTCGAGCCGGCCCGGCCCCCCGGTGAGACGGCCGAGGATCTCGGGCGACCGGCCGTCCGGGAACCCGGCCGCCCCCTGAAGGGGTAAATGGCCAATCATCCGGAAAACCCGAGGGTGCCGTAAGGTCGCTCGCCCGTTGTCTTAAGGATGCTTCGGCTGTAGCTTCGCCACGCTTCCTAGAGGTGGGCTTCCGCCCGCCCTCGTGAAACATTTCACATGTCTGGCGGTCGCGGCCTTCGGGGCGCGCCACCGGTGATTGCAGACGGAATCTCCTCCTCTGGTGGACGCAATGATGCGGAAGTCGGCATTGCTTGTCGGCGGGGCGGTGGCGACCGGGCTGGCTGCGGCGGTCCTGAGCGGCTTCACCGGCACGACCACGCAGCAGGGCCCGTCGGCCCCCGCCGCACCGAACGCCCCACCGGCCTACACGATCGCGGCCGGTGATTCGGCGAACCTGAAGGGCCCGAAGCAGCCGATCTTCTTCCGGCACGACATCCACGCCGGCCAGTACCAGATCACCTGCCAGTACTGTCACTACTCGGTGGCGTACTCCTCGGAGCCCGGCATTCCCTCGATGCAGACGTGCATGGGATGCCACCTCATCGTGGCCGGCTCCGACAGCGCCAACCAGAAGGAAATCACCAAGCTGCGCGACGCGTGGAACGCGAAGCAGCCGGTGGAGTGGGAGCGCGTGCACTACGTGGCGCGCCACGTCCACTTCCCGCACCAGCGTCACGTCAAGGGGATGGGCCCGAACGCCTGTGCCACGTGCCACGGCGACGTCGCGCGCATGCCGCAGGTCTGGGAAGTGAACAACGTGAACAACATGGGGTGGTGCATCAATTGCCATCTCGAGCGGAAGGTCAACCGCGATTGCACCGCGTGCCATTACTAGGCGGCAATTGAATGTCCGATAACGACCAGAAGTCGGTCTCGCGCCGCAAGTTCCTTTCCGTGCTCGGCACCACGAGCGCGGGCGCTGCGGTGCTCTCCGGCTGCTCGACGGAGAAGGTCGAGAAGCTGATCCCGTATCTCGTGCAGTCCGAGGACCAGGTCCCGGGCGTCGCGACGTGGTACGCGAGCACCTGCACCGAGTGCAGCGCGGGCTGCGGCCTGCACGTGCGCACGCGCGAGGGCCGTGCGGTGAAGCTCGAGGGCAATCCGGAGCACCCCGTCAACGCGGGGCGCCTGTGCGCCATGGGCCAGGCCGGCCTGCAGGGCCTCTACAACCCGGGCCGCATCAAGGGCCCGATGCAGAAGTCCGGCGGTAGCTGGCGGCAGATCTCGTGGGACGACGCCATCGCGCTGCTGGGCCAGCAGGTGGGCGCCGCGGGTGCCGGCCTTGCCGTGCTCTCGGGCGCACCGCGCGGCTCGCTCACGGGCTTCCTCGCCGACTTCACCGCCGCGGCCGGCGGCCGCCTCGTGCGCTGGGAGCCGTTCGACCAGACCGCGCTCCGGCTGGCGAGCAAGCGCATCTTCGGCCGCGACGAGGTGCCAACGCACGACTTCGCCAAGGCGAAGTACATCGTGTCGTTCGGCGCCGACTTCCTGGACACGTGGGGGCCGACCGTCGAGAACCAGCGCCAGTTCGCCGAGTCGCACGGCTTCTCGCGCGACGGCGGCATGGCGAAGCACGTGTACTTCGCGCCGCGGGCGTCGCTGACGGGCCTCAACGCCGACGAGTGGCACGGCATCAAGCCGGGATCCGAGACCGCGCTGGCGCTCGCGATGGCCGGCGTGCTGCTCGGTGAGCGCGGCATCGCCGCGCCCGCGGGCGCGCCGAGCGTGTCGGTGGAGCAGGCCGCCGAGGCCACGGGTCTCAAGGCCGAGGACATCTCGCGCTTCGCGAAGGAATTCGCGGCCGCGCAGCCGAGCCTCGCGGTGGCGGGCGGCATCGGCAGCCAGCATGCGGGCGCCGTGGAGCTGTGCGCCGCGGTGCACCTGCTCAACTACGCCGCCGGCAACCTGGGCGAGACGGTGCGCTTCGGTGGCGACCTCGACCGCGGCGACGGGCAGGCGGCCTTCACCGCGCTGCAGCAGGCGATGGAGGCGGGGCAGGTGAAGGTCCTGCTGGTGCACGAGGCGAACCCCGTCTACGGCACGCCGAAGGCGGGCAAGTTCGCCGAGGCGCTGGCGAAGGTGCCGTTCAAGGTGAGCACGTCGCTCTATGTCGATGAGACGTCGTCGCAGTGCGACCTCATCCTGCCGGGCCTGCACGCGCTCGAGCGCTGGGACGACGCGAACCCGCGCGCCGGCGTCTGGGGGCTGATGCAGCCGGTCATGGAGCCCGTCTACCCGAACCGCAACTCGGGCGACGTGCTCCTCGCGGCGTCGCAGAAGGCGGGTGGCGTGTTCGCGAAGTTTGCGGCGCCGAGCTGGGAGGCGTACCTGAAGGACCGCTGGGCCGCGATGGCGAAGGCGCGGGGCCGTGACGCCGCCACCTTCTGGCGCGAGGCGCTGGCCAAGGGCGGCGTGTACGAGCCCGAGGCGGCGGTGCCGGTGAAGGCCGTGGTGGCAGGGGCCGTGGCCACCGAGGCCCCGGCCATCGAGGGGACGGGCGACTTCACGCTGGTGCCCTATGCCTCGTCGCTGCTCTACGATGGGCGCGGCACCAACAAGCCCTGGCTGCTCGAGACGCCGGATCCGGTCACGAAGATCACGTGGCACGCGTGGGTGGAGCTCCACCCCGACGCCGCCGCGAAGCTCGACGTGAAGGAAGGCGAGATCCTCAAGGTCACCTCGGCGCACGGCAGCATCGAGGCGCCGGCGTACATCTATCCGGGCCTGCGCCCGGACGTCGTGGCCATCCCGATGGGCTTCGGCCACACCGAGTACGGCGAGTACGCGAAGGACCGCGGTCCCAACTACCTCGACCTGCTCGGGCCCGCCACGGGCGAGTTCGTGGCCTACCTGGGCACGAAGGTCACCGTCGAGCGCCTGCGCGAGTACCGCAAGGTCGCCAAGACCGAGGGCAACCCGCGGCAGCTCGGCCGCGGCATCGCCGAGGCGATGCCGGTGGCGTACGCGGCGAAGGGCCTCACCGTCAAGGAGGCCGCGACGGCCGCCGGCCATCCCCCGCACGAGATCAACACCGAGGCCGAGGTCAAGGCGCTCGAGGGCTGGCGCGAGGGCCAGGTGGGGCGCGAGGACGGCGAGGGCCGCCGGCTCGGCAACTACGCCGGCGAGCACCCGCTCTGGGGCATGACCATCGACCTCGGGAAGTGCACCGGCTGCTCGGCCTGCTCCACGGCCTGCTATGCCGAGAACAACATCCCGTGGGTCGGCGAGGACCAGGTGCTGCGCGGGCGCGAGCTCAGCTGGATCCGCATCGAGCGGTACTGGGAGGGCGGCACCGACGGCGAGCCGGTCGAGGCCCGCTTCGTCCCGATGCCCTGCCAGCACTGCGACAACGCGCCCTGCGAGCCGGTCTGCCCGGTGTACGCCGCGTACCACACGCCCGACGGCCTCAACGGGCAGGTGTACAACCGCTGCGTCGGCACCCGCTACTGCGCCAACAACTGCCCGTACAAGGTGCGCTACTTCAACTGGCACGCGTACGCGCGCAAGGCGTTCGTGGCGCCGTTCGAGCTGCAGCTGAACCCCGACGTGGTGGTGCGCGCGCGCGGCGTCATGGAGAAGTGCACGTTCTGCGTGCACCGCATCCGCGGCGCCCAGCACACGGCGAAGGTCACCGGCGCCCCCATCAAGGACGGCGAGCTGACCACCGCCTGCGCGCAGGCCTGCCCGTCGGGCGCCATCGTCTTCGGCGACCTGAACGACCCGCAGAGCCGCGTGCGGCAGATCGCGCAGGATCCGCGGGGCTACCACATCCTCGAGGACATCAACGTGCGGCCGGCGATCACCTACCTGGCGAAGGTGGTGCACCGCGAGCCCGCGCACGCCGCCCCGGGCGGCGGGGAGCAACACTGATGGCCGTGGCCGTTGAAGCCGCCCCGTCGCAGCCGACGCAGACGCACGCCGACGTCACCCGTGACGTCGTCGCGACGCTCGCGCCCGCGACGAAGGGCTACTACCTGCTGCTGTTCGGGGCCGTCGGCCTCTTCCTGATCGGCGCGATCACGCTGCTGCTGATCGTCAAGGAAGGCCTGGGACTCGCCGGCTACCAGCCGCCGGTCTTCTGGTCGGTGTTCATCACGACCTTCGTGTTCTGGGTGGGCATCGGCCACGCCGGCACGCTCATCAGCGCGATCCTCTACCTCTTCCGCTCGCCCTGGCGCACCGCGGTGTACCGGGCGACGGAGGCGATGACGGTGTTCGCGGTCATGACGGCGGCGCTCTTCCCGATCATCCACATCGGGCGCCAGTGGATCTTCTACTGGCTGCTGCCGTACCCGAACCAGCGCTACCTCTGGCCCAACTTCAAGTCGCCGCTGATGTGGGACGTGTTCGCCATCGGCACGTACTTCACGGTGTCGACGTCGTTCCTGATCTTCGGCCTGATCCCCGACGTGGCCGCGGTGCGCGACAAGGCCACCGGCTGGCGCAAGACCGTCTACTCGCTGCTGTCGCTCAACTGGCAGGGCACCGACAACCAGTGGCGCCACTACTCGAAGGCGTACCTGTACCTGGCCGCGCTGGCCGCGCCGCTGGTGCTCTCGGTGCACTCGGTGGTGTCGTGGGACTTCGCCAGCTCGCTCATCCCCGGCTGGCACGGCACCATCTTCGCACCCTACTTCGTGGCGGGCGCCATCTACTCCGGCGTCGGCATGGTGTTCACGCTGCTCATCCCGCTTCGGAAGTACCTGAAGCTCGAGCACATGATCACCGACTATCACTTCGACAACATGGCGAAGCTGACGCTGTTCACGGGCACCATCCTGTTCTACGCGTACGGGATGGAGTACTTCGTGGCCTGGTACAGCGGCAACACCTTCGAGCAGACGACGTTCTTCCGCCGCGCCTTCGGGCCGGCCTGGTGGGCGGGCTGGTCGATGATCATCCCGAACGCCTTCCTGTCGCAGCTGCTGTGGTTCCGGAAGATCCGCACGAACCTGACGTCGCTGTTCGTGATCTCGATCTTCATCAACATCGGCATGTGGTTCGAGCGCTACGTCATCATCCAGTCGCTCACCAACGACTACATCCCCTACGCGTGGGACCAGATGAACCCCACCTGGGCCGACTGGGGCATCCTGGCAGGCTCGTTCGGGTGGTTCGGCATGTGGTTCCTGCTGTTCGCCAAGAACTTCCCGGTGGTGGCGATCCAGGAGATCAAGGAGTTCATCCCGATGCCGCGGAAGCGGGCCGGGGGACATCACTGATGGCCAAGAACACAGCGGGCGTGCTCGCCTCGTTCGAGCACATCGACGCCGCCTGCGACACGATCCGGGCGCTCCGGGCCAAGGGACACAAGCACCTGACGGTCTACTACTCGCACCCCAACCACGAGCTCGAGGAGGCGTGCGGGCACCATACCAGTCCCGTGCGGCTCTTCACCCTGATCGGCGGGCTCACCGGGGTCACGGCGGCGTTCGCGATGCAGATCTGGATGAACCGCGACTGGCCCCTGCTCGTGGGCGGCAAGCCCATCGTCGCCATCCCCGCCTTCGTGGTGATCGGCTTCGAGCTCACCGTGCTGATCGGCTCGCTCGCGACGCTGTTCGGCGTCTTCCTCCTTTCGGTCGCCATGCGGAACAAGGGCGTGATCTACGACGGGCGCTACAGCGACGACCGCATCGGCGTCTTCGTGCCGGCGGGCGGCGCCGAGGCGGCGTCGGTCGAGAGGATGCTGCGCGACGCGGGCGCGGTGGAGGTGAAGCATGCCGCTGCGTAAGCGCGCGCTCCTCGCGGCGCTCCTGCCGCTGGCCCTCGGGGCCTGCGACTTCTGGTACGACAAGGTGCCGTCGCCCGACCAGCTCTGGTACCGGATCTCGTGGTTCGACCACATGATCCACACCCAGCAGGTGAGCCCCTACCAGCGCGTCGACGTGCCGCGCTACGTGGTGAAGGGCACCGTGCCCATCGGCGGCGGCGAGGCCGACTGGGAAACCGGCGATGCGGCGAGCCTGGCCTACGCCTTCGACGTGCCCACCGCCGACCGGCTCGTGAACCCGACGAAGGCCGAGGGCGGTGCCCAGCCGCTCCCGGGACCGGAGATGCCGCGCATCCCCGGCACCATCGCGGCACGCGGCGACACGCTGTACAACACCTACTGCGCCACCTGCCACGGGCAGGGCGGGGCGGGCAACGGGCCGGTCGCCACCAAGCTCGTGGGCGTCCCGTCGCTGCTCACCACGCAGGCCCGCGGCTACACCGACGGCTACCTGTACAGCATCGTCCGCTACGGCCGCGGCCTCATGCCCAAGTACGGCGACAAGCTCCCCGACCAGATCGACCGCTGGGCGATCGTGAACCACGTGCGCGCGCTGCAGGCGGCCGCGCCGGCCCAGGCCACGACGGGAGGGCAGAACTGATGGCCTCGCGCAACCTCCGCCAGCGGCTCGCCGAAGCCTCGCTCGCCGGGCGCTTCGAGTTCCATCTCGGCGCGGGCCTCGGCCTCGCGGCGCTGGGACTGATCCTCTTCATGCTCTCGCTCCGCGGCGAGAGCGCCCACCGCGCGTGGCACCTGTTCCACGTGAACTGGGTGTACTTCACCGGCCTGTGCGGCGGCAGCCTCGCCCTCGCGGCGGTGCACAAGATCACCAACGCGAAGTGGGCCGGCATGCTGGTCCGCTTCGCCGAGGCGGCGGTGTTCTTCGCGCCGGTCTCGATCCTCGGGCTCGTGCTCATCTTCACGGTGGGCTACGACCACATCTACGGCCACATGCAGGGCGAGCTGCACGGCCTGCCGCACGGCAAGGCGCTGTGGCTGTCGCGGCCGTGGATGTTCGGCCGGCTCTTCGTCGGGCTCTCGCTGCTCTACTGGCTCGGCTGGAAGCTCGTCCGCACCGACCTGACGCCCGACCTCGCGGCCACCAAGGGCGCGGCCACCGGCGGCCGCCGCGCGCTGGCCGAGCGCTGGACGCGCGACTTCGACGGCAGCGAGGGCGCCCACGAGCGCATCGAGCACCGCCTGCGCGTGCTGGCGCCGATCTACATCGTCGTGTACGCGCTCGTCTTCACGCTGGTGGCGTTCGACGGCATCATGGCGCTGCAGCCGCACTGGTTCTCGAACCTGCTCGGCGGCTGGTACTTCATGGGGTCGTTCCTGGGCGCGCACATGCTGCTCGCCCTGCACATGATCTATGCGGGCAAGCACCTCGACGTCGAGGACCTCATCAGCCCCAAGCAGCGCCACGACCTCGGCAAGCTCTGCTTCGGGTTCTCGGTGTTCTGGACCTACCTGATGTGGGCGCAGTTCCAGGTCATCTGGTACGCCAACCTGCCCGAGGAGACCGGCTTCGTCTTCTCGCGCCTGTGGGGCCCGTGGATCCCGGTGGCCCGCGCGGTGCTGCTGGGCATGTTCGTGATCCCGTTCGCGACGCTGCTGGGCGTGGCGCCCAAGAAGAGCCGCGTCATCCTCGGCGCCATCGCGGTGGTGAGCCTGAGCGCGCTGTGGCTCGAGCGCTTCCTCCTCATCGTGCCGTCGATCACCGAGGAGGCCGGTCCGCACCTCGGCGTCGCCGAGTTCGCCCCGACGGCGCTCCTGCTGGGCCTGTTCCTGCTCACGTACGCGCTGTTCGCCCGCACCTTCCCGATGATCTCCCCGCGCCTCGCGGAGATCACCCTCAACCGGGAGCTGCACCACCACGAGGTCGAGACCTTCGACCACGAGGACCACGACGAGGACTACGTGCACGAGGCGGACGTGGAGCGGAAGCCGAAGCACTGATGGCGGGCTGGTGACGAGCGCAAAGGGCTCCGACACACGTGTGTCGGAGCCCTTCTCGCGTGCATGGTGCCGCACCGGCTACTGCACCCGCCTCGCCGCGTTCACCCGTCGTACCATCGCGCGCAGCGAGTCGGCGGGCAGCTCGCCCGTGACCGCCAGGAGGCGCGAGCCCTGGCGCAGCGTCTCGGCGCCGGCGGTGTCGCCCCGGTCGCCGCGGCGGGAGAGCAGGGCCCAGACGTCGTCCACCGGCCCCTCGATGGTGGTGATGAGCTCGCCGGACGAGAGCTGCTGGGCCACGACGGTCACCGGCCGCCCTCCCTGCCGATCGCGACCGGACTGCACCTGCACCTCGACCACGGGCACGCCGTCGACGCGAGGCGGCTGGCTGCCCATCTGCTCCTTGGCCTCGGTCCATGGCACCGTGCGCCACAGGCCGGTCGTGGGCGCCGTCTCGCGCGGCAGGGTGTCGGTGGAGATCTGGGTGGAACGGGGGGGCGGTGGTGTCTCCGCGAGCGCCAGCATCGCCTCGCGATCCTCGGTGCGTGCGGCGGTATCGCGCGCCGGGGCCACACTGCGCTCGCGGCGGGCCCTCGGCTCGTCCGACACCTCGATCGCGGGCGCGCTCTCCGCCGGGGACGGGGTGAGGGCCTCGACGGCGGCGACAGTCTGACCGGCCGGGACCGGGACGGGCGCGCCGCCAGCCGACGAGCGCATGCCGTACCCGACGCCCACGGCCAGCAGGATGCTCGCCGCCCACGCGAGGTCCCGCCAGGCGAAACGGGCGGCGGGGCGGGCCGCGGAGCGGCGCTGCAGCTCCTCGAATGACGGCGGAATGCGCTTCCGCTCGGGCGCCAGCGAGGCGAGCAGGAGGGTGGTCCGGTCGCGCAGCGCGGCCGTCGCATCGCGACGAGCCCGGCAGCCGGGACAGGCGGCCAGATGGCTTTCGAGCTTCACGCACCGCGACCGAGGCAAGGCCTGGTCGAGGTAGGCGTGGAGTTCGTCGTCAGGAATGTGCAGCGGAGTCATGATCGTCGTGCTGGCGTTCGTAGGCGTCCACGAGTCGCTTGCGCGCCCGGGCAAGCGTGGTGCCGATGGCGCCGACCGCGAGGCCGGTTCGGTCGGCGATCTCGGGGTAGCTCAGGCCGGCGTCCCACAGGAGCAGCACCTCGCGGTCGCGCGGCGTCAGGCTGTCGAGCGCCAGACGCACCTCCGCCTGGCGCTCGTCCTCCTCCACCATGTGGTCCGCCGACGGGGCGGAGGAGGGACGGCCGGCCGGGTCGGCGGAGAGCAGCGTCAGGTGACGGCGGCGACGGATGGCCGCCCGCGCCTCATCCCGCGCGAGGTTGGCCGCCACGGCGAAGACCCAGGAGCGCGGCTTCTCCGGCCGGTGCGACAGCGCCCGCATGAACACCTCCTGGGCGAGGTCCTCGGCCCGGTCGGCGTCCCACACCTTCCGGTAGAGGAACCGCACGACCGCCTGGTAGGTGGTCTGATACAGCTGTTCCAGTTCGTCGGCCATCAGCGGCCTCGCGGGATGCGCGGAAGTAGTACCCACAGACGGTCCGGAGACGTTCCACACCGTCCTGCTTGCACAGATATCGAGGCCGGGATCAGCGGCGTAAGCCCTTGGCGGGTTTGCCGCTGGCCCGCTTCGGCCGGCGTTTGGGCCCGAAGACGCAGCCCGGGTGGAGCCCCTTGTTCTTGGGCGGCCAGTCGAAGCAGAGATCCGGCTTGGCGCTGCGGCCGTCGGCCCGCTTCCGGCCGTGCAGGGTGCAGGCGACGCCGCCCGGCTCCAGGTAGCCGCAGGCCGAGATCATCTCCGCCTCGATCGAGAACTCGCCCTCCCGGTCCACCTTGCAGAGATAGGGGGACTTCCGCGATCGCACCAGCTTCTCGAGCCGGACCTGCCTGCGGGTGCACATGATCTCCACCTGCATGTCCCGGCAGCAGGCGGCGCCCCGGCGGTGGTCGGATGTCTCGCAGGGCGCGCCCTCGCAGGGGTTCTCGCTGCCGGCCCCTACCAGTACGTGCAGCTCGCGCGGCGGATGGCTCAGGGTGCGGCGGGTGAGATGCATCTTCTCCACGATCGCGAACCGGTCGCCGCCGAGCTGCCGCGGCTGCTCCAGGCGGATCGGTCGCCGCGGCGGCCGGCCCATGAAGGCGTGGGCGGCGCAGGCGGCGCTGCCGGGTGCGGTCTCGCGGTAGAAGCGGCACGGCACGTGGAGCGTGGCCTCCACGTACAGCTCGCCCGCGTCGTGCCAGACCGTGCCGAACCCGATGCGCTGGGTGTGCCCCATGAGCCAGGTGGCCTCGTGGTCGAGCGACTCCTCGCCCTCCTCCAGCGAGCCGATGCGGAGGGTGACATCGAGGGCGTGGCATTGCCGGCCCATGCGCCGGCAGGGCGGGACATCGGCGCGGGTCAGCGGGACGATCGGGAGCGAGATGGTCACGGGGCAGGGGTGAGGGGAACGGGTGGACGCGCGCTCGCGGTGGATGCGAAGACGCAGCCCTTGTGCAGCTGCTCGTCCTTCGGCGGCCACGCGAAGCAGAGGTCGGGCTTCGCGCTGCGTCCGTCGGCACGCTTCCGGCCGTGGAGGGTGCACGCGACCCCGCCCGGCTCGAGGTACCCGCAGGCCGAGATCATGTCGGCCTCGAGGGAGGATGCACCGATGCGCTCGGTCCGGCCGAGATACGGCGCCCTCCGCGACCGGACGAGCGCCTCGAGCCGCTTCTCGCGTGGGGTGCACATGATCTCGATGCGCAGATCGCGGCAGCAGGCGGCACCCCGGCGCAGATCGGAGGTCCGGCAAGGTACGCCCTCGCACGGGTTCCCGGCGTCCGGTTCCGTCACGATGGGCAGCTCGCGCGGCGGGTGGCGCAGCGTGCCGGTGACGAGCGCCAGGCGATCGACCACGACGAACCGGTCGCCGCCGAGCTGGCGAGGCTGCGCCCGGCGCGCCGGGCGGCGCGGCGGCTCGCCGGTGAAGGCGTGCGCGCTGCAGGAGGCCACGCCGGGCGCCGTCTCGCGGTAGTGGCGGCAGGGCACGTGCAGCGTGGCCTCCACGTACAGCTGTCCCCTGCTGTCCTCCAGCGTCCCGAAGCTCATGTGCTGGGTGTGGCCCAGCAGCCAGGTCGCCACCTGGTCCAGCGACGTTCCCGCCTCCGGCTCCATCTCGCCGATGCGGAGGATGACGTCGAGGGCATGGCATTGCCGGCCCATGCGCCGGCAGGGCGGCACGGGGGTGCGGGTCCCGGAAGCCGCCGATGTGGGAGTCGTCACGCGCGCGTGCCGTCCATCAGGGCGCGGGTGGCGGTACCCGACGCCGGTGCCGCGGCGAAGACGCAGCCGGTGTGCGTCCACCCGTCCGCCGCCGGCCACTCCACGCAGACGCCGGGCTTGGCGCTGCGACCGTCGGCGTGCGCGCGTCCATGCAGGGTGCAGGCGCTGCTGCCCGGCTCGAGGTAGCCGCAGGCCGAAATGACCTGCAGCTCGAGGGACGATGCGCCCACCCGGGTGACGTAGGAGACCTGCGGCGATCGGCGCGCCCGCACGAGCGCCTCGAGCCGCTTCTCGCGCGGCGTGCACATGAGCTCGATCCAGAGGTTGCGGCAGCAGGCGGCGCCGCGGCGCTGATCGGGTGTCCGGCAGGGCGCGCCGTCGCAGGGGTTCCGGTCGTTCGACTGGGGCAGCACGCGGAGCTCGCGCGGCGCGCGGCGCAGGGTGCGCGGGACGAGTCGCTTCTCCTCGAAGACCAGGAAGCGGTCCTCGCCGAACCGGCGAGGCTGGGCGGCGCGAACCGGGCGGCGCGGCGACTTGCCCCTGAAGGCGTGCGCGGCGCAGGACGCCGCGCCGGGCGCCGGCTCCCGATAGTGGCGGCAGGGCACGTGCAGCGTGGCCATCGCGTAGACCTGGCCACGGCTGTCGCCCGTCTCACCGAACTCGATGCGCTCGGTATGCCCCAGGAGCCAGGTGCCGTGGTCGTCCAGCCACGTCCGGTCCTCATCCAGCGCCCCGACGCGGAGGATGACGTCGAGGGCGTGGCACTGGCGTCCCATGCGGCGACAGGGCGGCACGCCTCGGACGGGAGGGGCGACGGGATCCGGACGAGTGGTCACCGATCGGGCGGTCAGGGGGTACACCAAGGCGAGCCGTACCTCAACGTACCCGTATCTCCCCGGCCTTGTGAAGCCGTTCGTCGTGGGTATTTTGAGCGCTTGCCGGTCGGGCACCTGGGCCCGTCCGGGAGGATTCCCCCCTGGTGAGAGGTAAGGACAGCGATGCGCGTAGCGATGATCGCGGCGGGCCTGGCAGTGATGCTCGCCGCCTGCGGCGGTGAGAAGAAGGCTGCGGATGCCGAGGGCTCGGCGACCAATCCGGCGCCGGCGGCCGAGGCGGCTCCGGCTCCTGCCGCTCCGGCGGGCGAGGCGGCTCCGGCCGCGGCGGCAACCGGCGCCACGGTCAACGTCGACATGGTGCTCGAGGGCACGAAGTACCTGTACGTGCCGGCCGAGCTCAAGGTGAAGTCGGGCGACGTCATCAACTTCAAGAACGTCAGCGGCGGCCCGCACAACGTCGCGTTCAAGCCCGGCCAGATTCCCTCGGGCTCCGAGGCGCCCATCGATGCGGCGCTCGGCGCGAACAAGATGGGTCCGCTCACCGGCAACCTGGTCGTCGAGCAGAACGGCGTCTTCACGCTGGCCACCGGCGGGTTCCCGAAGGGCGACTATGCCTTCGCCTGCACGCCGCACGAGGCGCTCGGCATGAAGGGCAAGCTCACGGTCGAGTAGGCGTTCGACCGCGGCAGGACATGACACGGCCCGCCGGAGTCGATCCGGCGGGCCGTGTCGCGTCCGCCGCCTGCGTCAGGCGGCGTCGAGGTCCGCCGTCTCGAGCTGCCGCGCGAGGGACGGCACCAGCAGGCCGAAGATCACGCCGAACACGGCATCGAGCGCGTAGTGCATCTGGCAGTACACCGTCGCCACCGGCATGAGCACCACGAAGGGCAGCATGACGCGCGCGAGCCGCGGCGCGTCGCGTCGAGCCGCCAGCCACGCCGCGATCGTCGCCGCCACGTGCGACGACGGGAACGCGGCTCCGTATGAACTCCCCCCGCTCAGCACGGCATACGCCAGGCGCGCGGGCAGGTTCGCCACGAACGCGCCCGTCGGGTGCTCGAAGACGTAGTACGGTCCCGCCACCGGCAGGAACACGAAGAACAGGTAGCACGCCAGGAACGTCGGGATGACCGCCTGCAGGAAGCGGCGGATGCCGGCGCGCGTGGGCCGCAGCACGAGGGTCAGCGCCGGCACGGCGACGAGCGGATAGTAGGAGAGGTAGACGGCGTGCAGCGACGCGCTCCAGGAGTCGCTCGGGTGCGATCGCCACCAGTCGCGCGCCGGTTGCATGCCGAAGAGCCGCTGCTCCCACTCCAGCAGCACGTGGTCGTAGGTGGGGCCGGTGCCGCTGCCGTTCAGCACGTCGAGCGAGGCGTACAGGCCGAGGAGGATGGCGAGCGGGGCCACGTCGCGCAGGGTGCGGCCCGCGGGCCCGAGGCCCGGCCGCGTGATGAGCCACACCAGCAGCACGACGAGCGCGTGCGCGAGGGCGATGAGCCAGTTGCCCTGCGAGAGGGAGACGCGCGAGAGCGCCGCCACCGCCACGATCGCGGCGTAGCCTCCCAGCGCCAGTTCGACGAACCGCGGCCGCTGCGCGGCTAGAGCCATCCGCGGTCGACGTACCAGCGGTACGTGGCCTCGAGTCCCGGGCGCAGCGCATGCGCCGGCTGCCAGCCGGTATCGCGCAGGAAGGGGCCGACATCGCCGGTCCACGCCGGCTGGAAGAACTCG
Organism: Gemmatimonadales bacterium; assembly: GCA_036276435.1. GTDB lineage: Bacteria > Gemmatimonadota > Gemmatimonadetes > Gemmatimonadales > GWC2-71-9 > JAGGAG01. The sequence goes on along the minus strand of DASUOW010000165.1, from coordinate 1,755 downwards.
TGGGCCTTGTCGGCACGCAGGATCGTCTTGCGCTTGAGCAGCGTCGCCGTGCCGCCGGCCACCCCGAGGGCGAACTCGGCCACGGGGCGGGAAATCGGGACCAGCCGCACCGACCGCCCCGCGGCCCGCGCGATCTCCTGCACCACCTGTGCGCTGGTGACGATCTCGGGATGGTTCACGAAGTAGGCGTTGCCCCCGATACCGGGCGCGATGCCGGCCAGGTGCAGCGCCTCGGCGAGATCGGGCGCGTACACCATCGAGAGCTCCTGGTCGCCGGCGCCAAACACCGGGCAGAGTCCCCAGCGAGCCGCCTTGAAGACCGCGATGAAGTTGTCGCGATCGCGCGGGCCATATACGGCCGGCGGGCGGGCGATGACCCAGTCGAGCCCGCTCTCGCGCAGCACGCGCTCGCTGGCCAGCTTGCTGCGGCCGTACATGGTGACCGGCTGCTCCGGTTCGTCCGCGCGGCGCGGGGTGCCGAGCGCCGCGGGGCCCGCTGCCGCGAGTGAGCTCGTCAGCACGAAGCGCGCGTTCGGCGCCTCCCGCTGCACGGCCGCGACGACGTTCGCCGTGCCCTCGCGGTTGGCCCGCAGGAACTCGGCCTCGTCCACCGCGCCCACGAGCGCGGCGACGTGATGCACCACGTCCTGGCCGCGCGCCGCCTCGGCGAGCGCCCGGGCGTCGTGCAGGTCGCCCTGGACCAGGCGCACGCCGCGCTCGGCGAGTCCCGCGGCCTTCGCCGGCGAGCGGACGAGGGCGGTGACCTCGTCGCCCGCGGCGAGGAGCCGGTCCACGAGGTGGCTGCCCACGAACCCCGTGGCACCGGTGACCAGTGACTTCATACGGGGCGGTCGTACATCCGGTAGGTCTTGTAGATCGCGAAGCCCATCTTCTCGAGGCCGTTCCACATCATCGGATTGTCCTCGAGCACCCAGCCGCCCTCGCCCCAGAAGATGCCGTGCTTCGCGGCCTGCTCCCAGATTTCATGGAAGAGCACGGCGTCCACGCCGCGGCCGCGCCACTCGGGCAGCACGCCGAGGAGCAGGATCCGCGCGCGCTTGAGCTTCCGCGTCTTCAGCATGTAGAGCGCCTTCAGCAGGAAGGGGATGAGCCGTCCCTTCCGGTTGCCGATCAGCGCCTGGTTGAGGTCGGGGAGCGTGAGCCCGAACCCGATCAGCTGGCCGTCCTTCTCGACGAACGGCACGATGTCGGGAATGGCGATCGGCCTGAACTGGTCGGCGAGGTGGTCGATCTCGTGGTCGGTGAGGGGCACGAAGCCCCAGTTCTTCTCCCACGAGGCGTTGTAGATCGCCTTGATGCGGGAGACCTCGCCCTTGAAGTCCTTCATGTTCAGGGCGCGCACCGTGAGGCCGAGCCGCTCCTTCACGATCTTCGCGCCGCGCGAGGCGCGCTCGGGCACCGGCTTGTACTTCTCGTTGTCGCCGCCCTGGAGGCAGTAGAGGTCCTTCGCCTTCACGTAGCCGGCCCGCTCCACCAGCGTGGCGTAGTAGCGCGGGTTGTGCGGCATCATGAGCGTCGGGCGCGTCTCGTAGCCGTCCACCAGCAGGCCGCACTGGTCGTTGGTGGAGAACGACGCCGGGCCGCGCGAGACGGTGAGCCCGCGCGGGCGCAGCCACGCGTCGGCCGCGCCGAAGAGGGCGTCGGCCACGGCCTGGTCGTCGACGCACTCGAACCAGCCCCAGAACCCGACGCGATCCTCGTGCGTCTCGTTGTGCAGGCGGTTCTCGGTGGCGG
>DASUOW010000164.1:0-2778 GCA_036276435.1 Gemmatimonadales bacterium | reverse complement strand
GCTCTGCCGCGACCGTTCGCCCTTGGGCTTCAGGTTCACCTGCAGGTCCGCCACGTTCGCACCGCGTCGCATGAAGTAGTGCCGCACGAGGCCGTTGAAGTTGAACGGCGCCGCTGTGCCGGCATACACCTGCGTATGCGTCACCTCGGGCACGGTGCGCAGGTGCCCCGCCACCTCCGCCGCCAGCGCCGCCGACGTCTCCAGCGAGGTGCCCTCAGGAAGGTCGAGGATCACCTGGAACTCGCTCTTGTTGTCGAACGGCAGCATCTTCACCTGCACCAGCCGCAGCCCGAGCAGCCCCACCGACAGCAGCAGCAGCCCCACCACGCCCGCGTAGAAGAACCGCCGCCGCCCGCCGTCCGCCATCAGGCGATGCATGAGCCGCCCGTAGCCGGCCCCGAAGCGCTCGTTGAAGTCGGGCTTGGCCCCCTCCCGGCCCTTCGCCTTGCCGCTGTCGTGCGCCACGTGGCCCTTCAGCAGCCGATAGCCGAGATACGGCGTCACGATGAACGCCACCGCCAGCGACGCCAGCATCGCCACCGAGGCGCCGACCGGGATCGGCCGCATGTACGGGCCCATGAGCCCGCTCACGAACGCCATCGGCAGGATCGCCGCGATCACCGTGAAGGTGGCGAGGATCGTCGGGTTGCCCACCTCGTCCACGCCCTCGATCGCCGCCGTCTCGGCGTCCGTCCGGCCCATCGCGAGGTGGCGATAGATGTTCTCCACCACCACGATCGCGTCGTCGACCAGGATCCCGATGGAGAAGATGAGCGCGAACAGCGTGATGCGGTTGAGCGTGTAGCCCAGCGCGTAGTAGACGAACAGCGTCAGGGCCAGCGTCACCGGCACCGCCACCAGCACCACCACCGCCTCGCGCCAGCCCAGGACGAGCCAGATGAGGGCCGTCACCGACAGCGTGGCGATCGCGAGGTGGAGGATGAGCTCGCTCGCCTTCTCGGCCGCGGTCTCGCCGTAGTTGCGCGTCACCTCGACCTGCACGTCCGCCGGCAGCAGCCGGCCCTTCGCCTGCTCGACGCGCGCGAGCACCTGCTCGGCGACGTGGGTCGCGTTGGCGCCCTTGCGCTTGGCGACGCTCAGCGTGACCGCGCTCGCCGCCCCCGCGGTGTCCGCCGCGTGCGAGACGTAATCCACCCGTTCCCCATACCCCTCGGTCACGCTGGCCACGTCGCGCACCGAGACCGGCGCCCCGCTCCGGGTCGAGACGACGACGCTCCCCACGTCGGCCGCGTTGTTGAGCGGCGCGCCCACCTCGAGCTGGTAGACCGCGTTGCCGCTCGCGAACTCCCCCGCCTGCAGCCGCGCGTTGCCGCCCTGCAGGGCCCGCATCACCTCGCCCGGCGTCACGCCGGCGGCGGCGAGCCGCGCCGGGTCGAGCGCCACGCGGATCTGCCGCGGCTGCCCCCCGATGACGTCCGTCTCGGCGACGTCGGTGACGGTGCGGATCTCGTCCTCGAGCGCGACGGCGAGCTGGCGCAGCTCGTTCGAGCCCTGCCCGCGCGCGTGCAGCGTGAGCGCGAGGATCGGCACGTCGTCGATGGCGTGCGGCTTCACCAGCGGCGCCGTGAACCCCGGCGGCATCTGGTCGAGGTCCTGCATGAGGCGCGCGTGCACCCGCACCACCGCCCGCTCCTGGTCCTCGCCCACGGTGAAGCGCACGGTGACCATCGTGAAGCCGTCACCCGCCATGCTGTAGACGTGCTCCACGCCGGGCAGCTCCCACATGCGCTGCTCGATGGGGCGCGTGAGGAGGTTCTCCACCTCCTGCGGCGTCGCCCCCGGCAGCATGCCGATCACGTCGATCATCGGCACCGAGATCTGCGGCTCCTCCTCCCGCGGCGTCGCGATGATCGCGAGCAGCCCGACGGCGAGCGACGCCAGCGTGATGAGCGGCGTCAGCTTCGAGCGCAGGAACCCCTTGGCGACCCGCCCCGCGATGCCCATGGCTAGCGGCTCCCTTCCGGCGATCGCAGCACGACCTGCTCCCCGTCGCGGAGGCCCGAGAGCACCTCCACGCGCTCACCCTGCTCCGCGCCGAGGCGCACCCAGCGCAGGTCGCTCGTGGTGCCCACCTTCACCCGCACGCCGGTCAGGTCGCCCTCGCGCACGATCGCGCTGCGGGGCACCAGCACCGCGTGGCGCTCCCCGGCGGGCACGCGGAGCGTGGCGGCGCTGCCGCCCATGAACCGGCCGTCGCGGTTCTCCACCAGCGCGTTCACCGTGTACACGGCGCCCGTCGCCGCAGGCACCACGCCCTCGACCTTCGCGGTGACGGGCATCCCCTCGATGCGCGCCTCCACCGCATCGCCCCGCTCGAGCTCTCGCGCCGCCTCGGGCGCCACCGTCACCCGCACGCGCAGCTGCGACGCGTCCTGCACCGACACGAGCGGTGCGCCCGGCGCCGCGAAGGCGCCCGGATCCACGAAGCGCCGCGTCACGATGCCGGCGAACGGCGCCTGCACCGAGGTGTAGTCGCCGACCGCCTCGAGCTCGCGGGCGGCCGCGCGGGCCTGCGCCAGCCCCGCCTCCGCCCGCGCGAGCCCGGCCTCCGCCGCGTCGAGCTGCGCGCGCGTCGCCGCGCTGTCGCGATAGAGCCCGCGCATCCGCTCCGTCTGCGTCAGGGCGTCCCGGTGCATCGCCTCGGCGCCCTGGACCCCGGCCGTCACCTGACCGCGCTTGGCGTCGATCTCGCGCGCATCGATGCGCACGAGCACCTGCCCTGGCCCCACGCGGTCGCCTTCCCGCACCGTGACGCCC
>DASUOW010000163.1:0-2845 GCA_036276435.1 Gemmatimonadales bacterium | reverse complement strand
CAGGCCGAGGAGGAGCACCGCGTTGAAGACGACGAACGCGGTGACCAGAAGGATCGGGATGTAGGGCCTGAGCATGGCGCCGGCAATCCTCGTGAATGCCTCGTGAAGAATTTCACTAGGCGACGGGAAAGTTACCCGTCGAGCGGGGTCAATTCAACCCGGAAGTCCCGTAAATGCAATGGGGTAGCCCGCCCGCTCCGGGGCGGCGCCACCCCGGCTGGGGACGCGGTATATTGGCGCTCGCGGGCCAGCGGCGCTGGCGCCGTCCACTCGCACTCCAGTCCCACGAGCACACGCGTCCCTGCGCCGGGGTGACACGCCGGCAATGGCGCACAACCGTCACTTCTTCAGGGGAGTCCCGCCATGAAGCAGTTCGAGCGCTTTTTCGCCCGCACGTTCCGGCCCTTCTTCCTGTTCACGGGTGCGGGGACGGCGCTCATCGGCCTGTACGCCATCCTGCCGGCCTGGGCCATGCCCAACCTGGCGAAGCTGCCGTACCTGCAGGAGTACACGATCATCATCCAGCATTGGGGCATCATGGTCTGCCTGATGGGCGTGTTCATGATGGCGGCGGCGCTCGTGCCGGCGTGGCGCGTGCCCATGGCACTCTACAGCGGACTCGAGAAGGCCTTCATGGTGTGGCTCGTGGTTTCCAATGCTCGCCACCCCTTCGTGAGCGGCTTCTGGGCGCCCTTCGTGGTGGATTCCACCGTCGTGCTGTACACGATCGGCTACTTCGCCGCGTGCGGATTGCGCATCCCGTCGCCCGATCGGCCTGATCGCGGAGCCTGATGGCCCCGCGGCGCGGGCGTGTCCAGCGCCATCGGCGGGCGCGGCGCAGTATATTCTGGCCCGCGCATTGGCATCCGTCGATGCGGCCGACCACCCTTCACACCCACGAGCGCATGTCGATCAAGTCCGATCGCTGGATTCGCCGCATGGCCACCGAACACGGGATGATCGAGCCCTATGTCGATGGGCAGGTCCGCCAGACCGATGCACAAGGCAACAAGGTGATATCGTACGGCGTCTCGAGCTACGGCTACGACATGCGGGTGGCGCCCGAGTTCCGGATCTTCACGAACGTCCTCTCGGCGATCGTGGATCCGAAGAACTTCGACAGCCGCAGCTTCGTGGAGTTCGAGGGCGACGTCTGCATCGTGCCGCCCAACAGCTTCGCGCTGGCGCGCTCGGTGGAGTACTTCCGCATCCCGCGGAACGTGCTCACCATCTGCGTGGGCAAGAGCACCTATGCACGCTGCGGCATCATCACCAACGTGACGCCGTTCGAGCCCGAGTGGGAAGGGCACGTGACGCTGGAGATCAGCAACACGACGCCGCTCCCCGCCCGCATCTACGCCAACGAGGGCATCTGCCAGGTCCTGTTCTTCGAGGCGGACGTCGACGACGTCTGCGAGACGAGCTACAAGGACAAGGCGGGCAAGTACCAGTCGCAGCGCGGGGTCACCCTGCCCAAGCTGTAGCTCACTTGAGGGCCCGGCGCGCCTCGTCGAGCGCGCGCCGGGCGCGTTCGAGTCCCTCCGCCACCGCGGCGGCCTGCGCCCGGGCCCGCGCCACATCCCCATCCATCAGCGCTTCCGTGACGCCCGGCAACGGGGTGTTGCCGTAGCCGTCGTCGCGGTCGGTTGCCAACAGGACGTTCTGCATCCAGGCGCGCCCCGGGATGCCCCCCTGCACCACCACGCTGCGCTCGGCCCGGCGGAGCGCCGCATTCGCCGTGGCCAGCGCCGCCGGCGTCACCTTGCCCCGCGACAGCGCGCGCTCACGCAACGCCGCCGCCTCGTCACCCATCCGGGTCACGTCGGCCGCGAGCCGCTCGAGCGCGGCGAAGCCCACCTCGTCCGCCCGGGCACCCGCGCGGCCGCGTGCCTGCTGCACGAAGACCGTCACGCGCCTGCCCCAGGCGCCGTAGTCGAACGGCACCACGTCCGCGTTCGCGAGCCGGGCGACGAGCACCGCCGACAGCGCGGCGGCCGCGCGATGGCTGCGGTAGCCGGGATCGCCGAACCGCTCCATGAACGTCGGCGTGTCGTACGCCGAGTGGTAGACGCCCATCGGTCCGCCGAAGCCGAACCCGATCGACGCGATCCCCAGATGGTTGTAGAACACCGCGAAGTCGCTGCCGCCGGTCAGGTCGCCGACGGGCGGCACGCTGTCCTTCGAGCTCCGGCGCCACGCCGAGAGCACCGACACGGTGTCGCCGGGCTGCGGCACGAGCGCGGCGACGTCGCGCAGCATGCCCGCGAGCGTGGGCGACGCGGAGGCGCCGAACCGCGTCCCGAACGCCGGCATGTCCTGGTTCACGTACGCCACCGCGTGACGGGTGAGCCGGTCCGCCTCGCGCTCGCCCCACTCCGTCGAGCCGATCAGCCCCCACTCCTCGGCGTCCCACGTGGCGAAGACGATGGTGCGACGAGGGCGCATGCCCTGCCGCGCCGCCACGCCGAGGAGGCGCGCGGCCTCGAGCACGCTGGCCGTGCCGCTCGCGTTGTCGGCTGCGCCGGGACCCCACGAATCGCGATGCCCCCCGATCACGACGAGCTCCTCCGGAAACTCGCTCCCGCGCAGCACGCCGAGCGCGTTGACGATGATGCGGCGTGCCTGCGCGCCGCGTGCGGCCCATACGGCCACGCGGACGCGTGCGACGCCGGGGCCCGTGTGGTAGCGGAACGGGAGCCCGCCCTGCCACGACTGCGGGATGGGTCCGCCGGCGATTCGCTCCAGCAGCACCGTCGCGTTGCGGTAGCCGATCGGCACGACCGGAATGCGGGGCACCTCCAGCGAGTCGTCCGGCAGGTGCCGCCCCTCCGCCGACGACCACGAC
>DASUOW010000162.1:0-4566 GCA_036276435.1 Gemmatimonadales bacterium | reverse complement strand
GCCGATCCAGGGATTCGACCAGGATCGTTGGGCCGAGCGGTTCGACTACGCGGGCGCGTCGGCGGACCGGGCGCTGGCACTGCTGGCGCCGCTGCGGGCGGCCAACCTCGCCCTCTGGCGCACGGCGGAGCCGGCGGACCTCCAGCGGGTGGGGCTCCACAGCGAGCGGGGCGAGGAGAGCTTCGGCCTCATGCTGCGCCTCATGGCCGCGCACGACCTGGTGCACCGGCGGCAGATCGAGCGGATCCTGGGCGGGCCGGCGGCCGGGCCCGCTTGAGGGCGAACGCCGCCGCCCCCCTGCCCCGCTGATGTTCGATTTCACCCTGGAGCGCACGTCCGGCGCGGCACGAGCGGGGACGCTCACGCTGCCCCACGGCCCGGTGCGGACGCCGGCCTTCATGCCGGTCGGCACCCACGGCGTGGTGCGGGGCCTCGCGGCGGCGGACGTGCGCCGCACCGGCGCGCAGATCATCCTCGGCAACACCTACCACCTGCACCTCCGGCCGGGAGAGTCGGTGGTCCGCGACATGGGCGGCCTGCAGCGCTTCACCACCTGGGGCGGACCCATGCTGACCGACTCCGGCGGGTTCCAGGTCTTCTCGCTCGAGGGACTCCGGAAGATCACCGAGGACGCCGTGACGTTCACGAGCCACGTGGACGGGAGCCTCCGGGTGATCAGCCCCGAGAAGGCGATGGACATCCAGTGGGCGCTCGGCAGCGATATCGCCATGCAGTTCGACCACGTGGTGCCGGGACAGGCCACGCGCGAGCTGGCGGAGGAGGGGATGGAGCGGAGCCTCCGGTGGCTGGAGCGCTGCCGGCTCCGGGTCGAGACGCTGGAACAGGAGGCCGGCGAGCCCGGCTGCCAGACCCTCTGGCCCATCGTGCAGGGCGGCACCCACGAGGACCTGCGCCGGCGCTCGCTGGAGGGCATCCTGGCGCGCGGCGACTGGACCGGGATCGCCGTCGGCGGGCTCTCGGTGGGCGAGCCCAAGCCCGTGATGCACCGCATCCTGGAGGGTCTCGGGCCGATCCTGCCCCCTGACCGGCCCCGTTATCTTATGGGGGTCGGTTTTCCCGACGACCTGCTCGAGGGGATCGCCCGCGGCGTCGACCTGTTCGACTGCGTGGCGGCCACCCGGAACGGGCGGCACGGGACGGCGTGGACCGCCACCGGCAAGGTCAACGTCCGGGGGGCCGCGCTCAAGCTGAGCGACGCGCCGCTCGACCCCGACTGCGACTGCGAGACGTGCCGGACGTTCTCGCGCGGGTACCTCCGCCACCTGTTCGTGGTCGAGGAGATCCTGGGGCTCCGGCTGGTGTCGATCCACAACATCCGCTTCCTGGTGCGCCTCGGCGAGGAGTCCCGCCGGCGGATCCTGGACGGAACGTTCACGAACTGGAGCCGGGAGTGGCTGGCCCGGTATCACGGAGGAGACAAGGCGTGACCCACGTGCTCTACGCGACGTACCTGCAGCAGGGCGGCGGCTCCGCACTCGGACTGCCCGTGCTCCTGTTCCAGATCCTGGCGATCGGCGTCGTGTTCTACTTCCTGATCATCCGCCCGCAGGGACAGGCGAGGAAGAAGCACGCGGAGATGCTCAGCGCCCTCAAGAAGGGCGACGACGTGCTGACAGTGGGCGGCATCGTCGGCATCGTGAAGGACATCAAGGAGAAGGACGGCGAGACGCGCGTGACGGTCGAGAGCGGAACGGCGACGGTGGTGGTGGAGCGGTCGCGCATCGTGCGCGTGGGCGGGGTCACGGCACCCGGGACCACCCAGGCATGAGCCTGCTGACCCTGCACCTCCTCGGCTCGCCCGTGCTCCGCCAGCGGAGCCCGGAGGTCGCGGCGTTCGACGACGAGCTGCGGAAGTTCATCGACGACATGTTCGAGACGATGGACGCCGCCAAGGGCGTCGGCCTCGCCGCGAACCAGGTGGGGGTGGCGAAGCGCGTGGCCGTGGTGGACGCCGATGGGCAGCGCTTCGCGATGGTGAACCCGCGCATCGTGCGCGCCGAAGGCAAGCACACGGCGGAAGAGGGCTGCCTCTCCATTCCCGACGTCTACGGCGACGTGACGCGACCCGCCACCGTGACGCTCGAGGCATTCGATCGCGACGGCAAGCCGTTCCGGCTCGAGGCCTCGGGACTCGTGGCGCGCGCCATCCAGCACGAGATCGACCACCTCGACGGCATCCTCTTCCTCGACCATCTCGGTGCGCTGCGCCGCGCGATGCTGCTGAAGAAGTTCCGCAAGGAATACGCGGGCAAGGGCTTCCTGAAGGAAGTCCACGAGGTGGAGCCGGAGACGGCCCGGGGCAGCTGATCCGATGCGGGTGGTCTTCTTCGGGACGCCCGCGTTCGCCGTCCCGACACTCGAAGCCCTGCTCGCCGCCGGCCACGACGTCGCCGGCGTGGTGACGCAGCCGGACCGCCCGCAGGGCCGTTCCCGCTCCCAGCTCGTTCCTCCCCCCGTGAAGACCGTGGCGTGCGCCGCCGGCCTCACCGTGCTGCAGCCCGAGAAGCCCATCGGCGACCTCTTCGTCGCCACGCTGCGCGGTCTCGACGCGGAGCTCGGCGTGGTGGTGGCGTACGGGCACATCCTGCGGCCGCACGTGCTGTCGATCCCTCCGCGCGGCATGATCAACGTGCACGCGTCGCTGCTGCCCGCGCTCCGCGGTGCGGCGCCGATCCAGTGGGCCATCCGCAACGGCGACACCGAGACGGGCGTCACCATCATGCAGATGGAGGCCGGCCTCGACAGCGGCCCGATGTACCTGCAGCGCCGCACGCCGATCCACCCCGACGACACCTCCGCCACGCTCGCCGAGCGCCTGAGCCGCCTCGGCGCCGAGGCGCTGCTGGAGACGCTCGCGCTGCTCGATCGGGGGCCGCTCACGCCCAAGCCGCAGGATCATGCGCTCGCGACCCTCGCGCCAAAGATCGGGCGAGAGACGGCGCGCATCGAGTGGGACGAGCCGGCGTCGGTGGTGGACTGTCACGTGCGCGCGTTCGATCCGGCGCCCGGCGCGTGGGCCGTGGTGGACGGGGCGGAAGTGAAGCTGTTCGGCTCGTCGGTGGTGGACCGCGACGCGACGAACCCGATGGGCACCGTCCTGGCCGCCACGTCGGAGCTGCATGTCGCCTGCGGCCGCGGCACCGTCGCCATCCGCGAGGTGCAGCCGGCCGGCCGCAAGCGGCAGCCGGTGGCGGACTGGGTGCGCGGCCGCGGCATCGAGGCGGGAGCGCGGTTCTCATGACGCTCCCTCGCCTGCACGCGGTCACCGATGGCGATGTGCTCGCCCGCGCGGACTTCCTCGAGCGCCTCACGGCGATCGCCACGCTCGGCAGCCGTGTGGCAGTCCACCTGCGGGACCGCGATGCGGACGCCCGGACATTCTGGCAGCTGGTGGAGCGCGCGGCACCCGTGGTGCGGCAGCACGGCGCGATGCTCGTCGTGAATGCGCGGCCCGACATCGCGGCCATGGTCCATGCGCATGCGGTGCAGCTCGGCGACGCCGACCTCTCCGTGGACGATGCGCGGCGTGTCGCAGCGCACGCGCTCGTCGGCCGCTCGGTGCACGAGCTCGACGAGGGACGCAGGGCGGTGGGCGATGGCGCGGACTATCTGCTCGTGGGCAACGTGCACCAGACGCCCTCGCATCCGGGCCGGCCGGGCCTCGGGCTCGCCCGGCTGTCGGAGTTCCTCGAGCTCGGGCGACCCGTCATCGCGATCGGGGGCATCACGCCGGAGGCGGCGGACGCCGTGCATGCCGTCGGCGCCTGGGGTGTCGCGGCGATCCGGGCGGTGTGGGACGCGCCCGACCCGGCCGCGGCGGCCGAGGCGCTGCTGGTGCCGTGGGAGCGTGCGGCATGACGGCGCTCACGATCACGCTGAACGGCGAGCTCCGCGAGGTTGCGGGACCGCTGACGCTCGCGGGCCTGCTCGCGCACCTCGAGCTGAATCCGGAGACCGTGGTGGTGGAGCACAACCGCCGCATCGTGCGGCGGGGCGAACTGGCGTCGCATCCGGTGAGCACCGGCGACGTGGTGGAGATCGTCCATTTCGTCGGCGGCGGCTGAGGGCCGCGACGCGGGACGACACATGAGAGGAGATGGGCAGTGACTTCGATCGCGGAACATCCGACGGGGACCTCGGGCATCGACGACGTGCCGTTCGTCATCGCGGGGCACACCTTCCGTTCGCGCCTCATGGTGGGCACGGGCAAGTACCGCACGAACGCCGAGATGGTGGCGGCGATCGACGCCTCGGGCGCCGACGTGGTGACGGTGGCCGTGCGGCGGGTGGACCTCGACCGCACCAAGGAGGCGGGGATCCTCCATCACCTCGATCCCCGGCGCTTCTTCCTGCTCTCCAACACCGCCGGCTGCTACACGGCCGACGAGGCCATCCGCTACGCGCGCCTGGCCCGCGAGGCCGGCTTCAACGACTTCGTGAAGCTCGAGGTGATCGGCGACAAGGAGACGCTGCTGCCGGACGCCGAGGGGCTGCTGGTGGCGGCGCGCGAGCTGGTGAAGGACGGGTTCAAGGTGCTCGCCTACA
>DASUOW010000161.1:0-20241 GCA_036276435.1 Gemmatimonadales bacterium | reverse complement strand
CGTCCTCGAGCCAGAGCTCGAGGTCGCCGGAATGCATGACGAGATCGAGGAAGTCGGCGACGCGCGGGTTGCGCAGCTGGGCCGCGATGCGGTGGCCGGCGATCTGGTAGAGCGAGATGACGCGGGTGGCGCCGGCGCGCCGGAGCTTGGGCTCGGTGGACGCCTGGTCGGCGCGCGCCACGATGATGAGCTCGGGCCGCATGGCGCGCGCGGTGAGGGTGAGAACGATGTTCACCGAATCGTCGCCGGTGGCGGCGACGAGGCCGCGGGCCCGCGCGATGCCGGCGTGCCGCAGCACGTCGTCGTCGGTGGCGTCGCCCACCACCAGGAAGTCCCGCTCGCCCAGCCGGGCGAGCGGCGCCTCGCGCGACTCGATCACCACCACCCGCTCGCCCTTCGCCTCGAGGTCGTCGACGACGTGCTGGCCCACGCGGCCGTAGCCGCAGACGATATAGTGATCCTGGAGCTCGTCGATGCGCCGCTGCATGAACTTCCTCCGCACGGTGCCGGACAGGGTGCCGCCCACCACGTATTCCGCCAGCGTGGAGAAGAGCACGAGCATCGTGCCCACGCCCACGAGGATCAGGACGATGGTGAAGATGCGGCCCGCGTCGCTCAGGGGCCGCACTTCCATGAAGCCCACCGTGGCCAGCGTCGTGACCGTCATGTAGACGGCCTCGAGCAGGGTCCAGCGCTCCATCAGGGTGTACCACGTGACGCCGGCGAGGCCGACGAGGAGCAGGATGCCGGCCAGCCGCCGCAGCCGCTCGACGGCCGGCGAGGCGGCGGCCTCCGGGACCCGCGCCTGGCCGGATCCGCGGCGCGCGGGCGGCATCAGAGGATGTAGCGGCGCAGGTCGTCGTCGCCGAGCACCGCGCTCAGGCGCAGGCGGACGAAGGCCTCGTCGACGAGGATCGCCTTCTCGGGCCACTCGGGGAGGGAGAACAGGACCTCCTCCATGAGGGTGGCCATGACGGTGTGCAGCCGGCGCGCGCCGATGTTCTCGAGCCGGTCGTTGGCCTGCCGCGCCACGCGCGCGAGCTCGGCGATGGCCTCGGGCGTGTACTCGAGGGTGAACCCCTCCGCCGCCGCGAGCGCCTGGTACTGCTTCGTCAGCGAGCCCTCGGGCTCGGTAAGGATGCGGATGAAGTCCGCCTCGGTGAGCGACGTCAGCTCGACCCGGATCGGGAAGCGGCCCTGCAGCTCGGGGATCAGGTCGCTGGGCTTGGAGACGTGGAAGGCGCCGGCCGCGATGAAGAGGATGTGGTCGGTGCGCACGTAGCCGTAGCGCGTCTGCACCGTGGAGCCCTCGACGATCGGCAGCAGGTCGCGCTGCACGCCCTCGCGCGAGACGTCGGGGCCCGACGTGGCGCGCTCGCCGGCGATCTTGTCGATCTCGTCGATGAAGATGATGCCGTGGTTCTCGACCCGGTCGAGCGCCTCGTTCACCACGTCGTCGAGGTCGACCATCTTCTTGAGCTCCTCGTCGATGAGGATGCGCCGCGCCTCGGGCACCTTCACCGTGCGGCGCTTCTTCCGCTGCGGCATCAGCTGCTGCAGCCACTCGCCGAAGCTGAACTCGGGGCTGTCCATACCCTGGTTGGGCTGCATCATGTCGAGCGGCCCGAAGCCCTGCGAGGTGACCTCGACCTCCACCTGGCGGTCGTCGAGCGCGTTGTCGTGCAGGAGCTTGCGGAGCTTCTCGCGCGAGCGCTGGCGGCGCTCCTCGTCGTGGTCGGGCTCGCGGGGCGTCGCGTCGAGCGGGGCCGGCGGTGCCGCGGCCGGGGGCGGCAGGAGCAAGTCGAGCAGCCGCTCCTCGGCGCGCGCCTCGGCCTGCGGGAAGACGTCGTCCTCGCGCTCGGTGCGCACCATGGTGATGGCGGCGTCCACGAGGTCGCGGACCATCGACTCCACGTCGCGGCCCACGTAGCCCACCTCGGTGAACTTCGACGCCTCCACCTTCACGAACGGCGCGCCCGCGAGGCGCGCGAGGCGGCGCGCCACCTCCGTCTTGCCGACGCCCGTGGAGCCGATCAGGATGATGTTGTACGGCGTGATCTCGTCGCGGATCGTGTCGGGCGCCTGCGACCGGCGCCAGCGGTTCCGCACCGCGATGGCGACGGCCTTCTTCGCCGCGGCCTGGCCGACGATGTAGCGATCGAGCTCGGCGACGATCTGGCGCGGGGGCAGCTCCTCGAGCCAGGGCGGCGGCACCGCCGCCTCGCCCTCGGGGACCGGGACGACCGGCGAATCATGGATGGTGGTCATCGCGCGGGCAGCTCGACGAGGGTGAGGTTGCGATTGGTGAACACGCAGATGTCCGCCGCGATCTCGAGCGAGCGGCGCACCACCTCGCGCGCCGGCAGCTCGGTCTCGAGGTAGAGCGCGCGCGCCGCGGCGAGGGCGTAGTTGCCGCCCGACCCTATGGCGAGGATGCCGTCGTCGGGCTCGATCAGCTCGCCCATCCCGCTCAGCAGGAAGGTGTGATCGTAGTCGGCCAGGCAGAGCAGCGCCTCGAGGTGGCGCAGGATGCGGTCGCTGCGCCAGTCCTTGGCGAGCTCCACCGCGGCGCGCGGCAGGTTGCCGGGATAGCGCTCGAGCTTGTCCTCGAACTTCTCGAACAGCGTCAGCGCGTCGGCCACGGAGCCCGCGAACCCCGCGAGCACCTTGCCGCCCTTGAGGGTGCGCACCTTCGTCGCCTTCGACTTCACGACGGTATCGCCGATGCTCACCTGCCCGTCGCCGCCGAGGCAGACCTCGCCGTTGCGGCGGACGCAGAGGATGGTGGTGCCGTGGTAGCCGGGTCGGTTCATGGGTGCGCTCATGCCCTGGGGTGCGCCTGCTTGTAGACCTGCTTGAGCCGCTCGACGCTGGTGTGAGTATACACCTGCGTGGTGCTGAGACTGGCGTGGCCGAGGAGTTCCTGCACGGCGCGCAGGTCGGCCCCCGCGTCGAGCAGGTGCGTGGCGAAGGTGTGCCGGAGGCTGTGCACGTGCAGCTCGTCGCCGCCCACCGCGTCGAACAGGCGGTGCATGGCGTGCTGGATGCTCCGCGGGGTGAGCCGCCCACCCCGCTGGTTCACGAACACCGCCGTGGGCGCCCCGCGCGACGGGATGACCTCGGCCCGCGCGTCGAACCAGCGGCGCAGCGCGAGCGTGGCCCGGCGGCCCAGCGGCACGATGCGCTCCTTGCGCCCCTTGCCACGCACCTTCACCTGGTCGGAGAGCAGGTCGAGGTCGGCGAGGTTGAGGCCCGCGAGCTCCGAGAGGCGCATGCCGGTGGAATAGAAGAGCTCGAGCACCGCGAGGTCGCGCACCGCGACGATATCCCCGGTGTCGGCGCGCGCCTCGGCGGCCGCGAAGAGCTGCTCGGTGCGCGGCCGGTCGAGATAGGTGGGGAGGCGCTTCTCGATCTTCGGCACCTTGGCCGAGCGCGCCACCGCGTTCTCGACGCCGTGGTGCACCTGCAGGTAGCGGAAGAAGCTCCGCACCGCCGAAAGCGAGCGCGCCGCGCTCCGCTTCGCGAGGCCCCGGCGCTGCAGCTCGCCGAGGAAGCCGCGGACGGCGAGCCGGTCCACCGAGGCCCACGTCCACGTGCCCTCGTGCCGGCCCATGAAGTCGGTGAACGCCTCGAGGTCGCGCGCGTAGGCCCGCACCGTGTTGGGCGACTGCTGCTTCTCGTGCTCGAGGTGGGCGAGGAACTCCTCGACCAGCCCTACAGGCTTCCGCGCCACGACTCGAACTCCTCCCTCGCGCGCGCCACGAGGCGCGCCTTGCGCTGGTCCTTCTTCACCCGGCCCTCGAGCGGATCGAGCAGGCCGAAGTTGGCGTTCATCGGCTGAAAATGCCTGGGGTCGGCCTCGCGGAGGTAGCGGTAGAGGCCGCCGAGCATCGTGGTGGGCGGGGGCACCGCGACCGGACGGCCCGAAAGCCGGCGGGCGAGGTTGATGCCCGCCATGAGACCGGTGCCGAGCGACTCGGTGTAGCCCTCGACGCCGGTGAGCTGGCCGGCGAAGAAGAGCGTGTCGTCGTCCCTCGCGGTGAGCGCGGGGCCGAGGCTCGCGGGGCTGTTGAGGTAGGCGTTCCGGTGGATGCTGCCGTAGCGCAGGAACTCCGCGCGCTCGAGGCCCGGCAGCATGCGGAAGACGCGCTGCTGCTCCGGGATGCGGAGCCGCGTCTGGAACCCGACGAGGTTCCACATCTGGGCCGCCCGGTCCTCGCGCCGCAGCTGCAGCACGGCCCAAGGCTCCCGTCCCGTGCGCGGGTCGGGCAGGCCCACCGGCTTCATGGGGCCGAACCGCAGCGTCTCGCGCCCGCGGCGCGCCATCTCCTCGACGGGCAGGCAGCCCTCGAAGTACGGCACCTGGTCGAAGTCGTGGCCCTGATGCTGGTCGGCGACGGTGATGGCGTCGAGGAACGCCTCGTACGCATCGCGGTCGAGCGGCGCGTTGAGGTAGTCGTCGCCACCGCCCTTGCCGTAGCGCGACAGCGCGTAGAGCCGCTCGTGGTCGAGCGACTCGGCGCTCACGATGGGCGCGATGGCGTCGTAGAAGGCGAGCGCCCCGGTGCCGAGGCGCGCGGCGATGGCGGCGGCGAGCGCATCGGAGGTGAGCGGCCCCGTGGCCACCACGCCGGGCGACGGCAGCTCGGCGCGCTCCTCGCGCACCACCGTGATGCGCGGGTGCGCCGTGATGCGGGCGTGCACCTCGCGCGAGAACACCTCGCGATCCACCGCGAGCGCCGAGCCGCCGGGCACGCGCGCCACGTCGGCGCACGGCAGCAGCAGGCTGCCGAGGTCGCGCAGCTCGGCCTTGAGCAGGCCGTGCGCGTTCTCGAGCTCGATCGACTTGAAGGAGTTGCTGCAGACCAGCTCGGCGAGGCGGTCCGACTGGTGCGCGGCGGTGCGGGTCACCGGGCGCATCTCCACCAGCGTGACCTCGTGTCCCCGTTCGGCGAGGGCCCAGGCGGCTTCACAGCCGGCCAGGCCGCCGCCGACGACGGTGACGCTCACGTCTTCGCCGCGCGCCGCCCCGGTCGGGCTGAACCGCGACGACGCTTGCCACCGCCGCTCGCGCGCTTCGCGGCGAGGAGCTCGATGGCCTGCGCCGCCGTGAAGTGCTCGGGGTCGGCGTCCTTCGGGAGCGACGCGCTGACGTCGCCATGCTTCACGTACGGCCCGTACTGGCCCTCGAACAGCCCGATGGGCTGCTCGTCGTCGGGGTGGCTGCCGAGGATCTTCTTCGGCACCGGGGCGGCGCGGCGGCCGCGGCCCTGCTTGGGCTGCGCGAGCAGCTCGAGCGCGCGCGGGAGGCCCACCGTCAGCACGTCGTCCTCGCCCTTGAGCGAGCGGTACTCCTTGCCGTCCTTGCCGCGGTCGTGCACGACGTAGGGGCCGAAGCGGCCGAGGCCCGCCTGCACCTTGCCGCCCACCACCGGATGCTCGCCCAGCGTGCGCGGGAGCGAGAGCAGCCCGAGCGCCATGTCGAGCGTGACCTGCTCGGGCGTCACGCCCTTGGGGAGCGACGCGCGCTTGGGCTTCGGCGCGCCGTCGACCACCTCGCCGAGCTGCAGGTAGGGGCCGTACTGCCCCGTGAGCACGTAGATGGGCTCGTTGGTCTCGGGGTGACGGCCGAGCTCGTCGGGGCCGCTGATCTTCTGGCGGAGGATCTGCTCCACCTGCGCCGGGTCGAGGTCGGCGGGCGCGGCGTCCTTGGGGATCGAGGCGCGCACCGTGCCGTCCTCGTGCTCCACTTCGACGTAGGGGCCGAACTTGCCGATCTTCACCTTGGCGTCGAGGCCGTCGAGCGCCACGGTGCGCGCCTCGGCGGGGTCGATCTGCTTTTCATGCAGCTGCACCTGGTGCTGCAGCCCCGCCTCGCCGAGATAGAACTCCTTCAGGTACGGCAGCCACTCGGCCGTGCCGTCCGCGATCTCGTCGAGCGTGTCCTCCATGCGCGCCGTGAACTTCTCGTCGACGAGGTGCTCGAAGTGGTCCTCGAGCAGCGACGTGACGGCGAACGCGGTGAAGGTGGGCACGAGCGCCTGGCCCGCGCGCTGGGCGTAGCCGCGCTCGAGGATCGTGCCGATGATGCTCGCGTAGGTGCTGGGCCGGCCCACGCCGTCGGCCTCGAGGGCCTTCACCAGCGTGGCTTCGGTGAAGCGCGCCGGCGGCTGCGTGGCGTGCGAGACGGCCTCGAGCTGCTCGCACTTCGGCGTGTCGCCGACGCGGAGGTTGGGCAGCACGATCTCCTGGTCCTCGAGCGCCGCCTCGGGGTCGTCGGACCCCTCGACGTACGCCCGCAGGAAGCCCGGGAAGTCGATGCGCTTGCCGTTGGCGCGGAACAACGCGTCGCCGGTCTCGATGAGGGCGGTGAGCGCCGTCTGCCGCGCGTCGGCCATCTGGCTGGCGACGGTGCGCTTCCAGATGAGGTCGTAGAGCGCGAGCTCGCGGCCGTCGAGTCCCGTCTCCTGCGGCAGGCGGAACGAGGCACCGGCCGGGCGGATGGCCTCGTGGGCCTCCTGGGCATTGGCGCTCTTGGTGCTGTAGCGCCGCGGCGCGTCGGGCAGGTACTCCTTGCCGTACAGCTCCTTCACCGCGTTGCGCGCGGCGGTGATGGCCTGGTCGGAGAGGTTCACCGAGTCGGTGCGCATGTACGTGATGAAGCCGCGCTCGTACAGGCTCTGCGCGGTGCGCATGGTGTCGCGCGCGCTGAGCCGGAGCTTGCGGTTGGATTCCTGCTGCAGCGTCGAGGTGGTGAACGGCGCCCACGGGCGGCGGATGGAGGGCTTCTCCTCCGTGCTCGCGACGGTCCACTTCTCGGTGACGAGCCGGTCCCGGAGCGCGCCCGCCTCCCTCTCGCCGAGGAGCACGACGTCGCGGCCGGCGATGAGCTTGCCGGTGGTCTCGTCGAAGTCGCGGCCGGTGGCCACCTTCTTCCCCGCCACCTGCACCAGCTCGGCCTTGAAGCCCATGTCCTGGTGGCGCAGCTGGGCCACGAGGTCCCAGTAGGTGGCCGAGCGGAACGCGCGGCGCTCGCGCTCGCGCACCACGAGGAGGCGCATCGCCACCGACTGCACGCGGCCGGCGGAGAGGCCCCACGCGATCTTCTTCCACAGGAGCGGCGAGAGGGTGTAGCCCACGAGCCGGTCGAGGATGCGCCGCGTCTCCTGCGCGCGCACGAGGCGGTCGTCCACCTCGCGCGTGTTCGCGAGCGCCTCCTGGATGGCCTCGCGGGTGATCTCGTGGAACACCATGCGCCGCACCGGTACCTTGGGCTGGAGCACCTGCGCCAGGTGCCACGAGATGCTTTCGCCCTCGCGGTCTTCGTCGGTGGCGAGGATGAGTTCGCTGGCCTCGCCGAGCGCTTCCTTGAGCTCGCGGACGACGCCCTTCTTGTCGGACGGGATGATGTAGAGCGGCTCGAAGTCCTGGTCGACGTTGACGCCCAGGCGGGACCAGTCGAGCGCCTTGAACTTGGCCGGTATCTCCTTGGCATCGCCCGGCAGGTCGCGCACGTGGCCCATCGAGGCCTCGACGCGATAGCCCGGCGGCAGGAAGTTGCGGATGGTGCGCGCCTTCGTCGGCGACTCGACGATGACCAGCGTGCCCCCGCCCTTCGGGGCGGCGGCGCGCTTGCCGTTGCCGGTCGCCTTGGGGGCGGCCGGCTTCGCGGCCTTGGCCGCCTTCGTCGCGGCCTTCTTCGTGGTCTTCTTCGCGGCCGGCGTCCGGTCGCGCGTGGTGCGAGTGGCCATGGGCTCCAGCTATCGGGTCCCGGTCATCGGGACCCGTTCAAGGTCTCACAAGAAACGGTGCGGGTCCGGCGGGCGCAAGCGCGGGCGATCGCATCGTAGTACCGACCGCCTCACCAGCCGGCCGACGAACGCGCCAGCTTGAGGACCTCGTCGGCCGCCTGCTCCGCCGTGCGCGGCGGGTCGTTGCGCACCTCCGCATCGGCCCGACGATAGAACGGCTCGCGCTCCAGGGACAGGCGCCGCATCCGCTCGAGCGGGTTCTCGCCGTCGAGCAGCGGCCGCATCTCGCCCTCCGCGACGCGGGTGGCGGCGGTGGTGACGAGCGTCTTCAGGAAGACGACGTAGGCCCGCGGCCTCGCGCCCTCGAGCGCCCCCGGCTGCGCCGCCCATCCGCCGCCCGGCGAGATGATCGCCGGCTCCTCGGCGAGCGTCGCCTCCATCGTCTCGCGCTCGAGCTGGCGGAAGCGCATCTCGCCGAACTCGCCGAAGATGCGCGAGATCGGCATCTGCATGCGCCGGATCAGCACCGCGTCGATGTCGATGAACGCGGCGCCGAGGCGCTCGGCCACGATCCGCCCCACGGTGGACTTCCCGCTGCCCGGCAGCCCGACGAGCACGAGGTGCCGCTTCACGCCGGACGGTCCGCGGCGTCGGCCGCGCGCAGCGCCCGCCAGCGCGCCCCGAGCGCCTCGACGTACCCGTCGTAGTTGCGCCGCATCTCGCCCAGCGAGTCGCCGCCGAACTTCTCCAGCATCGCGTCGGCGAGCACGACGGCGACGAGCGCCTCCGCGATGACGCCCATCGCGGGCACGGCGGTGACGTCGGAGCGCTCGCTCGCGGCCTGCGCGGCATCACCGCTCGCGAGGTCCACGGTCGCGAGCGGCGACATGAGCGTGGCGATCGGCTTCATCGCCACGCGCACCACGAGCGGCTCGCCCGTGGTGATGCCCCCCTCGAGTCCGCCGGCGTTGTTCGACGTGCGCAGGAACCCGCCTCGCGCATCGCCGGCCGTGGGCGGATGGTCGGCGCCCGACTCGATCGGGTCGTGCACGCCGGACCCCGGGCGCTGCGCGGCCTCGAACCCGAGCCCGATCTCGACGCCCTTCACTGCCGGGATCGACATCAGGTGGCCCGCCAGGCGCCCGTCGAGCTTCCGATCCCAACTGACGTGGCTGCCGAGGCCGACGATGAGGCCGCGAGCCACCACCTCGATCTCGCCGCCGAGGGTGTCGCCGGCCTTCTTGGCCTCGTCGATGGCGCGCACCATCGCCGCCTCCGCGGCCGGATCGAGGGTGCGCACGGGCGAGGCGTCGGAGGCCGCGTTGAGGGGCACGGGCAGCGTCGCCGGCACCTGCGCGCGGATGCCACCGAGGGAGACGAGATGACTGCCGACCTCGACCCCGAACTCGGCCAGCAGCCGCTTCGCGAGCGCACCCGCCGCGACGCGGCTGGTGGTCTCGCGGGCGCTGGCGCGCTCGAGGATGTCGCGCGCGTCGACGCGATCGTACTTGAGCACCCCGGCGAGGTCGGCGTGGCCGGGACGGGGGCGCGTGACGCGGCGCCGGCGGATCTCGCCGTCGCCCTCGTACGCCATGACGTCCTCCCAGTGCACCCAGTCGCGGTTGGGCACCAGCATCGCCACGGGGCTGCCGAGGGTCTCGCCGGCGCGCACGCCCGAGAGCCACTCGATGCGGTCGCGCTCGATCTTCATGCGTGCGCCGCGTCCGTAGCCCTGCATGCGGCGCGCGAGGTCCGCATCGACCCACTCGGCGGTGACCGGCACCCCGGCGGGCAGGCCCTCGACGACGATGACGAGGGCCTTGCCGTGGGATTCGCCGGCGGTGGTGAACCTGAAGTGCACGCGTGTCTCCCCTGAGCGAAAACGAGCGAGCCCGGCGGGCTGCCGGGCTCGCACGATGCCGCTGCCGTCGGTGGGACTACTCCGCCGGCTGGCCGTCGTCCACGATGCGCGGCGTGACCAAGATAATAAGGTCGCGGCGCCGCTCCTCGTCGGACGAGTAGGAGAAGAGCTTGCCGACGATCGGCAGGCCGCCCAGGAGCGGGATGCCGCTGCGGCTCTTCTTCACTTCCGTCAGCGTGAGGCCGCCGATGACCGCGGTCTCGCCGTCGTTGACGAGGAGCTGGTTGGTGGCCAGCTGCTTCTGGAAGATGAAGCCGAGGTCGGCCGCGGCCAGCGGGACGACGGACGAGCGCTCGGTGCGCAGGTTCATCAGGATCTGCCGGTTGGCCGTCACGTGCGGCGTGACGGTGAGCCGGATGCCGGTCTCGCGGAACTGCACCGTGGCGCGCGGCGCCTGGCCGGCGACGGTGGCCGACGAGGCGTCCACGACGCGGAGCGGCACTTCTTCACCGACGAGGATGTCGGCCGGACGGTTGTCGAGCGTCGAGATGACCGGCTCGGCCTGCACGTCGGAGAGCTGCACCACCTCGAGCGCCTGCAGGAACGTGGTCAGGTTGAAGCCGCCGAGCGCCGTCGAGAAGACGAGGTCGAGGGCCGACCCGACGATGTTCGCGTCGGCGTTGGCGATGGCCGAGACGGTGTTGCCGCCGAGGTCGATGACGTTCTGCGTCGGCTTGTACGGATCGCCGGTGGACGGGTCGGTCCGCTGGATGAGCTTGTTGAAGAACTGGTTCTGGCTGCCGAGGTCGTACTTGACGCCGAGCTGCTCCAGGTTGGAGCGGTCGACGAAGACGATCTTGGCCTGAATCGAGATCTGGGGCGTCTTCAGGTCGAGGCCGCGCACGAAGTCGGCGACGCTGCCGACGCGGCTCTTGGTGTCGGTGATGATGAGCGAGTTGCTCGCCGTGTCGGCGACGACGCGGCCGCGGCCCTTGGTCAGGATCGACTCGACCGTCTTCGTCAGGCCCGACGCCTGGGCATAGTTGACGCGCACCACGTTGGTCTCGAGCGGCTCGAGCGAGTCGAGCGACGCGAGGACCGACGGGGCGTCCACGCGGATGATGCCACCGGGCATCTCCTGCGCGGTGAGGCCCTGCGTGGCGAGCACGGCGGCGAACGCCTGCGGCCACGGCTGGTTCTTGATCTCGGCGGTGACCTCGCCCTTGATGTCCTTGCCCAGGATGATGGTCCGCCCGCTGAAGGCGGCGAAGCCGGCCACGACGTCGGCGATCGACGCGCGGTCCCAGGTCACGGTGATGCGGGGCTCGTCGCGCCACGCGGCGGGCTGGGCCGCGCTGGTCCGCGTCAGGCGCACCTCGGGATAGGCCTCGCGCGGGGCCGACGCGGCCCGCGGCAGCGGGGCCTCGTCCTCGGCCTCGGCCTCGGGTTCATCGTCGGGCAGCACGGCGGCGGCGGTCACGACACGCGGCGTGCGGCCCGCGTCGGACGCCCACGCCTGGAAGCTCGGGGTCTCGCCGGTGAACGACACCCGGATCTGGTCGCCCTGCTGCTCGATCGAGTAGGGACGGGGCGACTCGAGGTCGAGCACGATGCGCACGACGCCGGGCTTGAACTGCGAGTAGCGGACGTTGGTGATGCCGCCGCGCTTCACGCCGTCGTACAGCTTCACCTGGCCGCTCTTCAGCGTGGCGCCGGCCACGTCGAGCACGAGACGGTCGGGATCGGCGAGGTAGAAGTCGCTGACCCGCACGGCGCCCTGCACCTGCATCACGAAATCGACCCGGCCGGGCGCCGACGTGATGCGGACCGCAGTCAGCTCACCGGCGGGCGGGGCGGCCGAGAGGGCCGCGGGCGCCGCGCCAGCCAGGAAGGCAGCGGCCAGTACTGCACGGAACACGCGCGTCATGGGGTCACGTCCTCCTGCTTGCGAAGCGAAAGGGTCTCCTGTCGCTCGAATCCGAAATCCTCGATCGTGAACACGACATCCTTCGGGCGGATCTGGGCCACGCGCAGGCGGCCGACCTGGTCGCCGGTGCGCAGCTTGTACCGCTTGGTGGACTTCTTGTCCCGCACGATGGCGACGCTGTTGGCCGCCGACCGCACGTCCTGGTACACGCCGACCAGCTGCAGGTCGGACAACTCGGGGCCCGTGTCCTTGTTGTTCACGAGCGACAGGAACGGGTCGCGCGCGCCGCCGCCGTAGCTGTACGCCTCGCGAAGCACGTCCGACTCGGGGTGCAGCGCGGAGTCCACGACGACCTGCTCGGCCCCCGTGGCGGCGAGCGTGGCGGCCTGCGGTGCCTGCACCTCCTGCTCGCGCAGGCGGCGCACGGAGTCGGCGCGGGCGAGCTCGACCTGCGCCGGCGTCAGCGCCGCGCCGGCACCGGGCGCCGGGGTCGCCGTCGCGGCGACCGTCACGGCCTTCGCGGTGCCGCAGGCGCCGGTGACGGCGGGCAGCGGCTCGCCCTCGGGCCGCTTCGCCGCGAGCGTCTTGCGGCCGGCGGCGGTCTGCTGCAGGGCGGCGGTCACCGAGTCGGCGCACTTCGTCCAGGCCACCTGGGCGAGCGAGTCGGCCTCGTTGCGCGCCTTGCGGACGCTGTCGGTGCGGGCGCGCGCCGCCGCGAACTTGGCGGCGGCCTCCTGCTCCGCCTTCTCGTTCGAATCGCCGCCGCCGCAGGCCGTGACGAGCACGGCCAGCGCGAGCGCGATCCAGCGACGGTCACGAGCCACTGGCTTCTCCCTCCGCCTGGGACGACTTCACGTAGGTCCGGATCCGGAACTTCGCCTCGAGCATGGCGCCCGTGCTGTCGCCGAGCACCTTGGTCATCTGCGACTGCGCGGGCGCGATCGTCACGTCGTACGGCACGATGATGCGCTGCAGCGACGCGATGTCGGCCAGGAACTCGCCGATCTGGTCGTAGTGCCCCACCACCTTCATGCCGTACATGTGGGTGGTGAACGGCGACGGCCCCGCGGTCTCCGGCATCGGCGTGACCTCGGCGAGGTTGACCCCGCGGATCTTCGCGCGCGTGCTGATGTCGTCGAGCAGGTTCGGGACCTCGTTGCGCTCCGGCACCAGCCGGCGCATGAGGGCCAGGCTCGCGCGGTACCCTTCGAGGCGGCGGCGCAGGTCCTCCACCGTGCCCTTGGCGAGCTCCTTCTTCGCGCTGTCGGTCTGCGCGTCGAGGGTGGCCACCGTGTCGGCGATCGCGGCGATCTGCTCCTTCTGCTGCTGCACGCCCTTGAGCCCGAGCATGTCGATCAGGCTGCCCGACCAGACGGCGTAGCCGACGATGCCGGCGAGCAGGATCAGCAGCAGGGGCGTGGTGCGGTTCTCACCCGAGATGGCCATCGATCACCTCACCGACTGGCTGAGCGGGACGGTGCGGATGTACGCCGAATCCGCCGTCGCGTAGTTGGCGCTGACGATGAACGCCGTGACGGGCCGCTCGTTCTCGATCACCGTGGTGACCGACTGCGGCTGCACGTTCTCGATCCACGGCGACGCCTCGAGCTGGCGCAGGAACTTCGTGTAGGCCTGGATGTCCACCGTGCGGCCCGTGATGCGGATCGCGAGCGGCGGCGGGGCCGAGTCGACGGCGGCGGTGTCCTTCGCGCCCGCCGGGACCGGCGCCGACGGCGCGGCCATCGGCACCGTGGTGCCGATGTCCACCAGCCAGGTGTACGCGGGCAGCGCCTGCGCCACCTCGTCGAGCACGTGGGACCAGACGTACCGGTCGCGATCGACGCCGCGGATGACCCCGATCTGCGACAGCAGCGAGTCGCGGATCAGCTCCTGCTTCCGCTTCTGCGCGATGAACGTCTTGAAGCGCTTGTGCTCCGCGCGCGCCTGCTCGAGGCGCTCCTCGCTGGCCGCGAGGGTGCGCGCGTTGGCGGTCCACATGAAGCCCAGCCCGCCCACCACCGCGATCCACGCGGCGGCGGCGGCGATGAGCATCGGGTCCTTCACCCGCCCGGCCAGGCCGTCGAGGCGCTCCTTGAGCCCGCCGAACGGCGAGCCGGCGCGCTTGCGCTTCAGTCCGGGCTTGAGGTTGATCGTGATCATCATGGTGTGTCGAGCTCCCGGCTCAGGCCGCGGACCGCAGGGCGAGGCCGATCGGCAGCATCAGCAGCGGCGCGACCTCGTCGATGACCATCATGTCCAGCACGCCATCGGCCACCTGCAGCTTCTCGATCGGGTTGGCCAGCTGGACCGGCAGGCGCAGCCGGTCGGCCAGCACGCGGTTCAGGCCCGGGATGCGGGCCCCGCCGCCCGTGGTGTAGAGCCGCGCGAGGCCGGCCGAGGAGCGCGAGGCCGACTGCAGGAACGCCGCGGCGCGCTCGATGCCCACCGCGATCTCCTCGCCGCGCGTCTCGAGGAACGGCTCGAGCTCGGGGCTCATCTCGGAGCCCTGGAGCAGGCGGTCGGCGTCCTCCGCCGACATCCCGCGCTCGCGCTGCATGTCCTCGCGGAAGCGCCGCGTGCCCACGGGGATGTCCCGCGTCAGCACCGGCACGCCGTCGTCGAGGATGTTCACGTTCGTGGTCTCGTGCCCGATGTTCACCAGGCCGACGATGCCACGCATGGCTTCGGGATAGTTGAGCGCGAAGGCGTTGTGCAGCGCGAACGCATCCACGTCGATGATGCTCGGCTCGACGCCCACGTCGGCCAGGAGCGCCTGCTTCGTCTCGATGAGCTCGCGCTTGGCGGCCACGAGGAGCACGGTCATCTGCAGGCCGTCGCCCTCCGGATCGAGGATCTGGAAGTCGAGCTCGACGTTCTCCATGTCGAACGGCACGTGCTGCTCGGCCTCCCAGCGGATCACCGCGCGGGCCTCGGCCTCGGAGCTGCGGTCCATCGTGATCTTCTTGATGATCACGTCGCGGCCGCCCACCGCCGTCACCACCTGCTTCGTCTTGATGCCGGACACGGCCATCAGCTGCTTGATGGCTTCGGCGACGATGCCGGGATCCATGACCTCGCCCTCGACGATGGCGTCGTCCACCACCGACGTGAAGGCGACCTTCGTCAGCACCGGCTCGCTTCCGCCGCCGTGCTGGATGGCCACGAGCTTGATCAGCCCGCTGCCAATGTCGAGACCAACGGTGGTCCGCTTCCGGCCGAAGAGTGCCATGGGTGCCGAATTGTTGGGGGTTAGTGCAGGGTGACGCTACTGAACCCCGCGCCGCCTGTCAACGCGAACCGCCTCGCGGCGATCGCTGCTAATGTCCTGTCGAACAAGGACTTGAAAACAAGCTTGCCACTGGATCCGACCCGGTGATCCCGCCGGAACCTGCGTCTGGGAACCGACCGTCGTCGTGTTTTGCTGCAGCGTGCCTGCCGAGAGCGGCCAGGATGCCGGCCAGAGGCGGCGGACCCGCACTAGCAGTGAGCGGAGGAGCAACCTCGGTGCCACGGGTTGCATAATCAATCTAACTAATTGTTATGAATGTGATTAGGGCGCGCGCGACAGGCCTTGCAGTCCCCCGGCGAAGGCCCGGCTTCCTCCCAAATGCACGGCCTCTTTCCCTTTGCCATCGAGCGGATCGCGTGTGCCGGATGTTGCATGCCCGATACTGGCGCTACTCGCACGGTCGGCAGCCGGTCCTGACGCTGCCGTTCAGGACCCTGCGGCAACCGTCAGGCCAATGCCTTGTCGACAAATGACTTGGAACAGTACACCGTCAATGGTGATATCACGGTCGACTAGTATCACCATGCCGCCACTATCGCGGCATTGCGTCAGCAGCCGGGCGACGTGGTTCCGACGAGTACGTCGAAACGCCGATTGCCGGCTGAATCGGGCGTTCCAGGCGCCATCCAGAGGCACCGGACCCGCTGCGCCACGACCGTACCTGCCGGGTCCGCGCGACCCTCGGCGCGCACCTCGATCAGGTCGGCCGCGTGACGCCGCAGCCGAGCTTCCTGCACGACACCCGGCGCCGCCGGCACGAACCGGAGCACGGTGTCGGCACCGAGGGAGTCGCGGGCGGCCAGCCACCGGACGGCATCGGTGAGCGCGGCGGCCGCCGCCCACTCGGCCCGGCTCACCGCCAGCGACTCCACCGCCTCGCGCGCCTCGGCCCGGCTCCAGAGCCACAGCATCGCGAGCAGCGCGTCCACGACGCCCAGCGCCACCACCACGAGCAGCAGGGCGAGGGCGCGCCGGGAGCGCCTCAAGGTGTTGAGCCCGGTGCGAGGGGCACGCGCAGGACCGTCGAGTCGGTCCGTGCGCTCCCGCCGGGCGACGGAGGCACCGTGACGCGCACCTCGAGGACGGTGTCGGCCGAGCCGAGCGGGACGCGCGCGAAGGCGGCGCCGCGCGGCGCGATGGGTCCGGCAAGCGGCTGGATGACGTCGGTGGGCCGGAGCGAGCGCGCGCCCAGCCACCAGCTTCCGCCGCTCTCGTAGCCCCGAAGCTCGACCCACTCGAGCACGCGCACGAGTGCCGGCACGGGACCACTCCACGTCGTGCCCCCCGTGATCACGATGGCCGCGGCACCGTCGGGACAGGTGCCGGCCGAGACGGCGGCGACGGCCCCGACGTGCCAGGTGCCCGTGTCACGGTCGAGCACCGCGAGCGAGTCGCGCCCCGCCTGCGGCTGGCGCCAGCCGCGGAAGCCGGCGCGTCCCATCGACACCCCTGCCCCCCCGATCACGCACGCGACCCCCTCGCCGCGCCGTGCGCGATAGCGCAGCGTGTCGCCGGCGACGCGGACCTCGCCTGCGGCGACTCCCTGCAACTCCCGCGAGATGGCGAGCGCGGCCGAGCGCAGCGTGGCACTCCGCGCCGAGCGCTCGCGCACCCGCACGGCGCTGCGCGTGGTCACGGCGGCAATGCGCGCCACGAGCGCGCCGACGAGGCCCAGCAGCGCTAGTCCCACGAGCAGCTCGACGAGGCCGAGGCCGCGGCGCGACGCCGTCATGGGCAGGCCACCCGCGTCGCCAGCGTGTCGGCGATGCCGTGGGCGCGGCTCGCCACGCGCGCGACGACGCTGCGCACCGTGTCGCCCGTGGCGGTCCAGCGGAGCGAGAGGTCGCCGTCGTCGCGTGCACCCGAGGCCGCGGCGCACGCGAGACCGGGCGCCTCGGCGAGCAGCGTCAGGCCCGCGTGCGCCAGGCGCTCGCGGGTCCGCGCGAGGGTGACGAGCCGCTCGGCGCGCACCAGCAGCCAGGCCGCCGGCGCGAGGCCGGCGCCGAAGAGGACGAGCGCGACCAGCAGCTCGGGCAGGAGGGCGCCCGTGCGGGACCGGGACATCGATCGCTCCGCGACCAGGGGAGCGACAACATGCCGGAACGCGAACGCGCGCCCGGCATCACCCGGGCGCGCGCATGGCCGTTTCGACGCGGCAGCCTACTCGAGGCTGTAGCGGCGCAGCTTGTAGAAGAGGGTGCGCAGGCTCACGCCCAGCAGGTGCGCGGCCTCGCGCCGGCTGCCGCCGGCCGCCTCGAGCGCACGCCCGATGGTGGCGCGCTCGAGGTACTCGATCTGCGGCTTGAGCTCGTAGGTGCCGGGGACCGGCACGTACACGCCGTTGCCGTTCGCCTTGCCGTTCTGCGCCAGCGGGAAGTCCTCGATGTCGAGGCGGCCCGAGGGGCTCAGCACGGCGGCACGCTCGATGGCGTTCCGCAGCTCGCGCACGTTGCCGTGCCACGCGTGACCGCTGAGCGCGGCGAGCGCGCGCGGCGTCAGGCTCACCGGCCGCCCGAGCTTCTCGGCCGACTGGCGCGCGAAGTGGGTCACGAGCGCGGGGATGTCCTCCCGGCGCTCGCGCAGCGGCGGCAGGTGCAGGCGCACCACGTTGAGGCGGTAGAACAGGTCCTCGCGGAACTCGTTGCGCTCGACCGCGCTCTCGAGCTCCTTGGCGGTCGCCGCGATGACGCGCACGTCCACGCAGCGGCTGTCGCGGCCGCCCACCCGGCGGATCTGCCCGTCCTCGAGCACGCGCAGCAGCTTCGCCTGCAGCCCGTGGGGCAGGTCACCGATCTCGTCGAGCAGCAGCGTGCCGCCGTCCGAAGACTCGAAGATGCCGGCCCGGTCGTTCGTGGCCCCGGTGAAGGCCCCGCGGACGTGGCCGAAGAGCTCCGACTCGAGCAGCTGCTCGGGGATCGCGGCGCAGTTGATCGCCGTGAAGGCGTTGGCGCTGCGCGGGCTCATGCGGTGGATGGCGCGCGCCAGGACTTCCTTGCCCGTGCCGCTCTCGCCGGTGATGAGCACCGTGGTGCCGTGCGCCGCCACCCGCTCGGCGAGCTCGAGCAGCCCGCGCAGCGAGCGGCTCTCGGCGATCATGAGGTCGCGCACCGCCTCGGCGCCCAGGGAGGCGCGCAGCGACTCGACTTCCTTCTTCAGGCGCTCGCGCTCCTCGGCCTTCCGGAGCGTGAGCAGCACCTCGTCGGGCTTGAACGGCTTGTGGAGGTAGTCGTACGCGCCCTCCCGCATCGCCGCGATGGCCGCGTCCTCGCCGCCGTACGCGCTCATCATGATGAGCAGCGCCGTGCCGTGCTCGGCGCGATAGCGGCGGAGGAACGTCAGGCCGTCCATGCGCGGCATGCGCACGTCGCAGAGGATCGCGTCGAAGCGCTCGGCGAGCGCGCGCGCGAGCGCCTGCTCGGGATCGGCTTCGGCCGAGGCCTCGTAGCCCGACTCGTTCAGGAGCAGGCCCAGCGACTGCCGCAGGCCCGCGTCGTCGTCGACGATGAGAATTCGCATCAGGCCACCTCGGCCGCAGGGAGGAATGCCTTGAAGACCGCGCCGCCTTCGCGTGCGGGGTCGACCCAGACGAGCCCGCCCGCCGCATGCACGATCTGCGCGACGATGGCGAGGCCGAGCCCGCTCCCCTGGCCGGGCTCCTTGGTGGTGAAGAAGGGATCGAAGATCCGGTCGCGCAGGTGCTCGGGCACGCCGGGGCCCGCGTCCGCCACGAACAGCAGCACGCCGGGCGTCTTCGGTGCGAGGTCGGGACGTCGCGGGCGGGGGATCCAGGTGCGCGCCGGCACCGGGCCCTCGGGCTCGCGCGTGCGCGAGCGCAGCTCGGGCTCGTACAGCTCGGGCCGCGTGCCCACGGTGACGTGCCCGCCGGGCGCGGCGTCGCGCGCGTTGAGCACGAGGTTCACGAGCACCTGCTCGAGTGCATGCTGGTCGGCGCGCACCCGCGGCACCTCCGGCGCCAAGTCGCGCTTGACCGCGACGCCGCGCAGCGCGCCCTGCGCCTCGAGGAAGGTGAGGCTCTCGGAAACGGCGGCGTTGGCGTCGCCGGCCCCGACGGCCGCTCCGGGCCGCGCGTAGTCGAGCAGGCTGCGGACGGTGAGCTCCACCCGGCCGATCTCGCGCCGCATGCCGGCGAGCACCTCGGGGTCGGCGCCCGCGCCGCGCTGGGCGCGGCGCTCGAGCAGCTCGACGTAGGTGTTCAGCGCGCCGAGCGGGTTGCGCACCTCGTGCGCCACCCCCGCGGCGAGCTGGCCGATGCCGGCGAGCTTCTCCACCCGCACCATCTGGCTGTACGTGTCCACCAGCGTCTCGGCGAGGCGGCGGTAGCGCGCCGAGAGGCGCGCGAACTCGTCCGACTCGTAGGCCGGCGTGGGGGCGGAGAGGTTGCCCGACGCGAGCGTGTCGGCGTCGGCGGCGAGCCACTCGATGGGCCGCAGCACGAGGCGGGTGACGAGGTACGTGCCGATCAGGAGGAACGCCGACGTGCTCGCGAGCCACAGGGCGAGGAGCATCGTCGTGAAGCCCGCCTCGTCGCCCCAGCGGGCGAAGAGCCAGGTGAGCAGTCCGGTGACGAGCACGGCCGAGGAGGCGAGCACCCCCAGCTGCAGCAGCAGCTGGGCGCGAAGCGAGCGGCTCGCCGCGCCGAAGTGGCGGGCGAGTCGGGTCGTCGCATCGGTGCCGGCTGGCGCGGCGGCTCGGGGGCCATGGCCCCAGAGCTCCGCGGACAGCGCCTGGCCCGCACTCACGAGCATAGAATCTGGCCTTCGACGGTGGCCGGCGCCTGCGGCGGCGCGGCCCCGATGAAGAGGGCGCACGTCCGCGTCGTGGCCGTGGGCATCGAGGCCACCGCGGCCCAGCCTCCGGGCGTCGCGTTGAAGACGGTGATGCTGATGCCGGACGACGGGTTGTACGTCAGCACGGGGCTCGGGATGGCGCCGCCGTAGTACGTGCCGTTGTCGGCGCTGTAGCTCTCCTGCGCGGTGACGAGGTTGCGCAGGTCGGTCTTCATGCGCGCCACGTAGGAGCGTTCCTTCGTGTTCGCGAACTTGGGGATCGCGATCGCGGCCAGGATGCCGATGATCACGACCACGATCAGGAGTTCGATCAGCGTGAACCCCTTCTTCGTCTTTGTGTTGATCATGACCCGTCGATCTCCGTGGACGTTGCGCCGGGTACGCTAAGGGCGGTGCCGCTTCGGTCACCGCCCCTCGCGTCACCCGAGTTCCGGCCGGCGCCTCTCAGCGCCGAGCGGCTCGGCTCAGTTGCACTTCGGCTCGCCTTCGGCGGTGAGCACGATGCCGCCGACGGTCTGCGGGGCGGTCGCGCCGACGAAGATCGCGCAGCTGCGCGTGGTCGCGCTGTGGGTCGCCAGGCCGCTCCAGCCCGTGGCCAGGTTGGC
>DASUOW010000160.1:0-13343 GCA_036276435.1 Gemmatimonadales bacterium | reverse complement strand
AAGACGTAGGTGGGCTTGCCGAAGTAGTCGACGTGCACCATCTCGCCCTCGTGCCGGTAGGCGAGCTTCGGGTTGTTCGTCGGGAGCAGGACCTTGTGGTCGATGTCGTCGACGATCCGGCGCACGATCTTCTTGAGGATGCTGAAGTCGAGGACGAAGAGGCACTCGTCGTCCACCGTGCCCTCGACCATCACGCCGACCCGGTAGTTGTGCCCGTGCAGCGATTCGCACTGGTGGCCCCGGAACGTGATGAAGTGCGCCGAGGCGAAGACGAGGTAGTCCTTGCTGACCGCGACGCGAAAGCTGCTCTGCACTGCCGTCTCCTTGCCCGTCACCTGCCCGTCGGTCGCGTCGGGGAATCCTCCCCGCAGCCGAAGGGCGCTTCTCGCTCCAAAATAACCACCAGCAGCGCCGCCGCGGTGAGGTCCGCCGTGGTGCCGGGATTCCGGCGGTTCCCGGGATCGCGGAGCGCCCGGTCGAACGCCTCGAGCCGGGCGCGTCCCTCGGGGGTCCGCACGCCGCCGCAGGCCAGGATCCGGGACGCCTCCTCGCTGACCTCGCGCGCCGCCGCCGGCCCGAGCTTGCGGGCGATCAGGGTGTCGCCCACGTGGGCGAGGAGGTGCAGGTAGGTCTCCACGGTGGCGTCGGACCAGCCGAGACCCGAGGCGAGCGCGGCGCGCAGGGCCGGTGCGCCGCAGCCGAAGGTGATCTCGAAGCCCGAGGCCCATTCCTGAGCGATGCTGTCCCGATGGGCCGAGAGCCGCATGGCGTGACGCAGCGTCACGGAGGGATGGTCGCGCACGTCCGCTTCCGGCGCGGAGCCGAGGCCGCCTGGCGACGCGAGCCGGATGGCGTCGTAGGCGAGCACGGCGTCCTCCACCGTGGTTGACTCGAGTTCGCGCCGCACGCCTTCCTGCAGCGGCCCGCCGCGCGCGGCGGCGCGAGCGATGGGCGCCGCGAGCAGGATGATGCCGAGGTTGGTGTTGGCACGAGTCCAGCCGCGCGTGGCTTCGACGGCCTCGAGGATCGTGACGCCGAGGCCGTGCTCGCCCGCCCGGGTGAAGGCGGGGCCGATGGCCGCGGCGCTGGCGAGGAAGTCCTCGTAACTCATGTCGCGGAATGGACGGCCGGGGGCCACGTTGCCGGGCTTGGGCGCGCTCGCCTCGAGCAGGCAGGCGAGCTGGACGGCCGCGCCGACCTCGTCGCCCGTCACCGCACGCCGCCGACGGCGAGGTCCACGATGGCACCCGCCACGTCGATGCCGGTGGCCCGCTGCAGTCCCTCCCAGCCGGGAATGCCGTTCACCTCGAGCACGTGCACGGTGCCGTCGCTGGCCGGCAGCAGGTCGACGCCC
The DNA here is from genome assembly GCA_036276435.1 of Gemmatimonadales bacterium. Taxonomy (GTDB): domain Bacteria; phylum Gemmatimonadota; class Gemmatimonadetes; order Gemmatimonadales; family GWC2-71-9; genus JAGGAG01. The sequence goes on along the minus strand of DASUOW010000160.1, from coordinate 11,989 downwards.
GCGTACTCGGCCTCGATGACCGCGGCGGCGCGCACGGCGAGGTCGGCCCAGGCGTCGGGCAGCGCGAAGGCCGTGGCGGTGGCGCCGCGCGAAACGTTGGTGCGCCAGCCATCCGCCGAGCGGGCGATGGCGGCGAGCACGCGGCCGCCCACCACGAAGGCGCGCACGTCGCGCCCCTCGTGCGGTACGAACCGCTGCACGTAGAAGACGCCCTGCAGCCGCTCGATGGTGCGGAAGACGCGCCACGCCACGTCCTCGTCGTTCACGCGCACGAGCCCGAGTCCCATGGAGCCGAACAGCGGCTTGACGATGGCGTCGCCGAAGCGGCGGAAGGCGGCCATCGCCTCCTCGGGCGATTCGGTGACGACGGTCTCCGGCGTGGGGAGGCCGGCGCACTCGAGCAGGCTCGAGGTCCAGAACTTGTCCACCGAACGCTCGATGGCGCGCGCGGTGTTCACCACGCGCACGCCGCGCTCGGTGAGCCGGTGCAGCGCGTCGACGCGGAAGATGACCTGCTCGAGGGAGCCGCCGGGAATGATGCGGGCGAGCACCACGTCGGCGCGGTCGAGTTCGACCGTGCCGCTGCGGAGCCCCGGCCGTCCGCCCAGGGACCCGACGAGCTCCTCGTACCGGCAGAGCTGGTGCTCGTGGCCGCGCGCACGCGCCGCGCGGTCGAGCTCGTCGGTGTGCCACCCGGCGCGGGCGGCGAGGGTGACGATTCTCAGGCTACTGCTGCTCGCCGAGCAGGCCCACGAGCCCGCCCGTGGCGAAGGCCGGCAGGTCGTGGCCCACGGCCATGAACGCCTCGGTGGTGAGGCCCTTCGTGCGCGCCTCCACCGACGGGAAGCAGAGCTCCGCCTGCCGGTACAGCGTCGGCGGCGTGGTGCCGTCGAGGTTGCTCTCGAATCGCGTCAGGTCGGCGCGCGTGAACCCGATCTCGGCCTGGCCCTTTGCGACAAGCGGGAGATGCGTCTCGCCGTAGTACTTCTCGAACGCCGCCGTGTCGGTCGGCGTCTTGTAGATCACGGTCGCGAGGGCGGGGCAGGCGTCGGCACCCTTGTCGCCCGTCTCGATGGCGATGAGCGCGATGACGCCGCCGCTGGCGAAGTTGGCAAGGTCGTCGCCGACCTTCTTGAAGCCCGGCGTCGCCAGCCCCTTCTTCAGGTCGTCCATCGAGTTGAAGTAGAGCTCGGCCTGCCGGTAGTAGTCCGGCTTCGACTTGCCGTCGAGCGCGGTGGTGAACTTCGTGAGCTCGGCCTTGGTGAAGCCGATCTCCGCCTGGTTGGCGCCCACCAGCGGCAGGTGCGTCTCGGCGTAGTACTTCTCGAAGGCGGCGGCATCCTTCGGCGTGTTGTAGATCACCGTCGCGATCGCCTGCGGTCCCGCGGGGGTCGCGGGCGCGGCGGCCGCCGTCGTGTCCGCCGGCTTCGGCGCATCCTTCGGCGCGGAGCAGGCGGCGAGCGCGACCAGGGCGACCAGCGAATGACCGAGCTTCATGTCGTTCTCTCCTCGTGACGTTGGAAGGCCGGCCGTCAGGCCGGGTAGCAGGACGCCGTGAGCACGGCGGGGTCGAGCGTGCCCGCCGTGTACGTCTTCCCCGACTCGGTGCTGGTGAGCCGCACCACGGCGGGGCTGAACAGGAGCGGGTCGATCTTGTAGAAGTCGCGGCCGTAGCGCTCGAAGATCTCGAAGAACGGCGTGCCGTAGTCGCGCGACGCCGACGCGGGCACCTGCGGCGCCAGCTCGGCCAGTTCCGCGTCCGATGCCCTGACGGTGAAGTGCACCGTGCCGCCGTAGAGGATGCAGTCGTTGGTGCGCCCGATGCCGCGCACGTCATTCTTCGCCACCGGCGCGAGCGGCGCCGTGCCGAAGCCGCTCACCACCTTCGAGATGTCGAAGTGCAGCTGCTCGATCTTGTGCATCGCCGTCTCGACCACGCGGGCCGCGATCTGCACGCCGCCGGCGAGGCTCGCGGTGGGCGCGATCAGGAAGGTGAGCTGCTCGGGGGTGAGCCGCGCCTTCTTCGCCACCCACTCGGCGGCGGCCGCCGTCGGCAGCTGCCGGCCCTCGAGCACCAGCACGCCGTGCCCGGCCTCCTCGGCGTACCCCAGCTTCCCGAAGAGTTCCTTCTCCACGCGCGCATGCGCCCGCAGCGGGCCCGAGCCCATCGCGAAGAAGCCGTCGGCGTTGATGGCCCAGCCGGCGTACTGCGACGCCATGCACGCCACCATCGGGTGATCGGTGGACACCACCACGCCCGGCCAGGTCTCGGCGCCGACGGCGACGGGGGCCAGCGTCACGCTGCCGAGCCCGCCCATGCAGATCTCCGACAGCGCGAGCCCCGCGTCGTAGCCGCCCGGCACCTCGATGCCGCAGTCGATGACGCGCGCGCCGTTGTCGAGCGTGTGCACCCGGCAGCGCACCAGGTCGGCGCTGTCGACGAGGCTGTCGGCGATCTCGAGCGCCAGCGCGTTCATGTCGAGTGACGTCATGCGGCTGTCCATGCGAGCAGTTCTCCCTTGCCGGACTCGGCGAAGTCGCCGCTGTAGCGGCGGTAGAAGCCCTCGAGCTGCGCCGCCGCGACGGGAAACCCGTGCACGGCGCGCAGCCGACGGAGGAGCAGGCGAAGCGCCACCGGCTGCGTGGTGCACGCCAGGCGGTAGCTGGGCGGCGGGGTCACGGGCCCCAGGGCCACGAGGCTGCCGCGCTTGGAGAAGAGGCCGGCATCGGGCCCGAACGCGGAGGCCACCACCGTGCCGGCGATCATCGAGAGCCCCGCGGCGCGCCCCGCGCGACCGGCGATGGCCACGAGCCCGCGCCGCATGCGCGCACCCGCCTCGTCGCCGGCGTCGCCGTGGATGATCAGTTCGCCACCGGTCATGCCGCGCTTGGCGCCGGCGGGTGCGGCACCCGCACCGGCACCGGCACTGCCCGTCACGACGAGCACGCCGCCCGCCATCGCGAGGCCCACGCCGTCGCCGGCGCTCCCGTGGATCTCGAGCCGTCCGCCGGCCATGAGCGCGCCGGCCTCGCGGCCCACGTCGCCGTCCACGATCAGCGTGCCCTCGGCGAGCCCGGCGCCGAGGCGCTCGGCGCGGCGCAGGTCGCCCTCGAGGCGGAGCGTGCCGTCGGCGGTGCCGGACACGGTGAAGAGCTCACCCACTTCCACGTCGCCGAGTCGCGGGCTCCGGACGAGGCGGCGCGCGAGGTCGTCGGCGCCGAGGGAGGTCCAGCCCGTGGCGATGGCGCCCGCGAGGTCGAGCGCGTCGCGCAGTTCCGACTCGAGCCGCATGCGGATGCCGCTCATGACGGCTCCCCCATGATCTTTCGCAGGTGGAAGTGGTGCGGCCCGAGCTTCCCGCCGTAGTTGCCGGCGCTGATCGACACCACGCCCTCGCGGCACGCGGCGTCGATGCCCGCCTTCATGGCGGCGGCGATCGACGGCGCGTCGAGCCCGTTGATCACGATCTCGAGCACCGAGTTCACCTCCACCGGCAGGGCGCTCGTCGTGACCGCGCGCAGCGTCGGGCAGAAGGCGTCGTTGGTGGAGGCGATCATCGTCTTCGAGGTCCGGCTGCCCACCTTGCTGCCGCTGCGGACCACGCCGCCGGGGAACGGCATGATGATGCTGGGCATGCCCTGCATGCGGTCCACCGCCGCCTCCGCCGCGGCGAGCGCCGCGTCGGCGTCGCGGGCGAGGATGAGGAAGTTGCCGCCGCCCACGCACTTCACCATGCCGAAGTGCTCCTGCACGGTGAACTCGCCCTCCATGACCGGCACGCGCCAGTAGCGCAGCCCGCCGATCACCTTGCTCGACTGGAAGCCGTCCCCGAAGAACTTGAGCGCGCTGCCCACGGGCACGCGGTCGGGCGCCTGCGGCAGGCCGTCGAACGCCGCGGTGGTGGGGCAGGTGAGCACCGTCTGCCCGATGCGCTCGATGAGCCGCTTGGAGAGCTCGTCCTTCGCCATCACCATGAAGAGCACGCTGATGCCGGGCCGGCCGTCGGGCGTCTCGTCGGGCGTGAGCTCGCGCTCGATGCCCGCCTCGCACTTGCACCCGATCACCGACGTGGCGAATCCCGTGAGCTTGAGCGCCGACTCGCGCGCCCAGCGCGGCGAGCGCGCCGTGATGATCACCCGCGCCGCGCGCATCGTGAACGCCTCGGCGAAGGTCTCCTCGATCAGGACGCCGCGGATCTCCACGTCAGCCCACCTCGAGCGGGGCGCCGGGAAGGTCCCGCACGCCGATGTGGTCGAATTGCACGGTGCCCCACTGGTCGAAGTGCCGCTTCACGCCGGGAAGCACCGCGTCGTCGAAGCCCGGCCGCAGGTAGAGCCGGCGGCCGGCCGGGGCATGGCGCAGGTGCCCTTCCTCCACCACCAGCTCGCCGCGCTTGAACACGTAGCGCGGCGACGAGAACATCTGCGCGAGGTGCGCGTCGCTGCCGTAGATCGTCACGTCCGCATCGGCGCCCACGCCCAGGTGGCCCTTGTGGCGCAGGCCAAGGAGCCGCGCCGGGCCCGCCCTGGTGATGATCGCGATCTCGTTCAGCGTGAACTCGCGTCCGAGCCCGTCGAGCAGCGCGCTGCCGGCGAGGAGCTTCTGGTTCACCTGTGCCAGCGCCTCGTCGCGCCGCGCGCGGCTCATCAGCAGCTCGATGACCTGCGGGTACGCCATGAACGACGCGCCGTTGGGGTGGTCGGTGGACAGCACCACGCGCCACGGGTCGTCGGCGAGCAGGAAGAGCTCGAGCCCGATGGCCCACTGCAGCGCCGCCACGGCGGCCTTGTCCTTGTACATCAGCGGCCCGATGCCGCAGCCCGTCTCGAGCTCGACGTCGATGTTCACCCACTTCTTCCCGCTCGTGCCGTGCAGCAGGAACCCCACCGGCCCGTCGGCCGTGATGCTCACGGCGGGCCCGAACATGACCTGGCCCACGTCCACGCTCGTCTCGGGATGCGCATTGACGTGCGCGATCAGGTCGCGCGCCGCCGATTTCCAGCCGCCGCCCTCGCCGTAGCAGTGGAACTGCAGGTGGGTGAAGTGCGCACGCCGGCCCTCGAGCGCCTGCATGCTCTCGAGCGTGGTCTTCGCGTTGCCGGGCAGGCCGAGGTTGTTGCAGTGGATGTGCACCGGGTGCGGAAGCCCGAGCCCGTTGGCGGCGTCGGCGAGCGTCTCCAGGATGGCGCGGGGCGTGACCTTGCTCGAGCCCAGCGCCTCGTCGAGGCCCGTGAGGTTCCGCTGGGGCGTCTTCCACGCCTCGACGCCGCCCGGGTTCACGATCTTCACCGCGTAGCCGCCCACCGAGCCGAGCAGCCACGCCATGTAGTCCTTCGCGCGGCCGCGCTCACCCTGGTCCACGAGGCGGAGCAGGTACTCGTCGTTGCCCATCAGCGTGAAGAACCCGGCGTCGATGCACGGCGTGTCGTCCATCTCGTGGTGCGTGTGCCGCGCCATGATCGGGGCCACCGCCGCGTCGAACACCGTCGTGTAGCCGAGCCCCGCGTAGCGATAGCCCGTCGTGAAGGTGCTTGGCACGCTCGCCATGCTGCCCGAGCGGCCGCCCGCGATGCCCGGGGGCGCCGGCTCGGGAACGCGTTCCTCGGGCAGGAGTCGTCGCGCGTGGTTGCAGCTCGAGCTCGCGATGTGCGAGTGGATGTCCACGCCGCCCGCCATCACGATCATGCCGCGGGCATCGAGCGCCGGCGCGTCGTCGGGCAGGCTCGCCACGATGCGGCCGTCCTCGATGCAGATGTCCTGCACCGCGCCATCCACGCCGTTGGCGGGGTCGTGCACCGTGCCGCCCCGGATCCTGAGCCGCGTGCCCCTGCTCATCTCACGCTCCCGCGCCGCGGGGCCCGAGGGCCTCCGCGAGCGCCGTGATCGTCATCGCCGCCGTGCGGGCACCATCGACCACCGGGGTGAGCGGCAGCGGCACGTCGTCGAGCCGGTAGGCCACGCCACCTTCGTGGATGCCGGCGACGCCCGTGTCGATGGCCACCGCCGGCGCGAACGGCGCGTCGCTCGCGCGCGGGCCCACCACCACCGTCGGCACTTCGGCGAGGGCCGCGAGCGCGGTGTCGTCGAGTGCCCGCCAGTCGCCGAGCAGCAGCGCGGCGTCGGTGCGCCACAGCTCGTGCAGGCCGCGCTCGCCGGGGTCGTAGCGGGGCACGCCCGTGGCGTACGACACCGCGAACGGATAGCCGGCCTGCCAGCTCAACGCGGACTCGATGCCGTTGCGGTTGCCGCCCTCCCGGAGCGAGATGAGCGTGCAGCGCGTCGGCCTGTTGAGGGCCTGCGCGAGTGCGATGAGTCCCTCCGCCCGCAGGGCGGAGGAGCGGGCATCCCGACCCTCGCCGGGGCCCACGATCGCGACGTAGCGCGCGGAGGCGAGCCGTGCCGCCAGGTCGGCGAGCGCCGCGTGCTCCGGCGTGGCGGCCGGCAGCCTGCCCAGTACGAGGCCGCGCAGCACGGCGAGTGCGGACGCCTCCTGCGCCTCGTCGAGCTCCAGCGTCGGCGACGTCGGCCCGCCCGCGTCGCCGATGCGCACCGACACCACGGTGCGCTCTCCCGTCACGTGCGAGCCGGCCACCGCCACGAGCCGCTCGAGGAAGCGCGGGTGCGTCGCCGTCGGGTCGGCGCCCCAGAAGAGCACCAGGTCGGCCCGGTTCTTCACTTCGCCCAGCGTGGACGTCGCCCGTCCGCGGCGCTGGCCCGCGAGGATGGCCTCGCCCGCGCCCGCCGACGTCGCCGTGTCCACCGTGGCCCGCAGCCGGTCGGCGATCGCGATGCCCGCCCGCACGGCGCCGGTCGAAAGCCCCGGCCCCAGCACCACCAGCGCGCGTCCCTCGGCGGGGCGCAGCAGCGCGATCGCTTCGGCGAGCGCGGCATCGAACGAAACGGTGGCATCCTTGACGAGGATCTTCGCGGGCACCTGCCCGTCACCGAACCACGCGCGGCCCCGGTCGCAGTGCGGCGCCATGCCGCCGATGCGCCCGTGCTCCAGCGCGATCGCGACGTCGTCGCACAGCAGGCCGCAGCCCAGGCAGGTGACGTTGGGAACCACGTGCGTGCTCATGCCGCCTCGTGCTCGCTTCGGAGCTGCGGAAGGATCGCGGCGCCGCGCCGCACGAGGGCGGCCAGGCAGTCGTCGTGCGACGTGCCGCGCGCGAACACCGTGCAGACCGGCGCCCCCGCCGGAACCACCGCACCGTCGGGCGTGATGTCGGCCACGTCGGCCGCGCCGAGCAGGGCGTCGCTGCCGGACATGATGAAGCGCCGCCGCGCGTACAGCACGGCCTTGCCCGGCACCGTGTCCCACCCGAGCGGATCGTGCGGCGTCCGCGGCAACGCGCCGTGCACCGCCTCGACGTGCGCGCCGAAGAGGCTTGCGCCCAGTTCCCGCTCGATCAGCTCCACCGACGCCGAGTGCCGGGGGTTGAGCTCCACCGGCCACGTCGCGCCGTCGCGCGCCATGAAGTCCACGGTGTTGAACCCGACCAGGCCGAAGGCGCGGGTCAGCGCAGCGGCGGCGCGCACGGCGCCCGCCATGACCGTCTCCTGCGCCTCGAAGAGCGGATGCCGCCGCGACGCGAGCTGCGAGCCCACGTAGCAGTACCCCCAGCCGCCGAGACGGGGATCGCCGACGAGCTGGCGCGTGAGCGCCAGCGGCACGATGTCGCGCCCGTCGGCGAGGAAGACGAGCGAGCCCGGCGTGCCGTCGATGCACTCCTGGAGGTATTCGCTGCGGCGCACCCGGTCACCCGGGGTCCACACGCGGATGCCGCGCCCGCCGCCGCCCCGGCGCGGCTTCACCAGCCAGCGGGTGCCGACGCGATCGGGCGACTCGTGGCCGAGGCGCGGCGCGGGCAGGTCCGCCGTCCGCAGCGCGGCCGTCATCGATTCCGCCCGGCGCACCCGGCGCAGCACCGACGGGGCGTTGCCCCAGAGCTCGCGCCCCGCGGCGAGCGTCGCAAGCGCCGCGGGGAAGTTCTCGAAGTTGGAGGCGTAGGCCACGGCGTCCGCGCGCAGGCCGGCGCCGAGGCGCGCCGCGAGCGCGGGGCGGAAGGGATGCGCCAGCACGTGGCGCAGGGACTGCGGTTGATGCTCCACGAGGTCGCGATCGCCGAATCCATCCACCGCGACGACGTTCCAGCCCGCGGCGAGTGCCGAGCGGGCCAGCGCACGTGCGGAGACCCCCGCCACGAGCACCGTCGCGCGGCCGGTCGTCACGGCTCCGGTAGTCCCAGGTGCTTGCGGGCGTCGGCGGGCGTGATCACGTAGAGGTGATCGAGCACCGTCCCCGACGCGTGGCGGATGCGAAGCCGCTCCACCAGGTCCGCGTGATCGCCGCCTGCGAGGCCGTCGGCGATCATGGCCGCGCCCTGCGCACCCTGCTTGGCATGCTTCGCGAAGCCGTGGATGGGACGCAACTCGCCCACGTCGGCCAGGGCGGCCGCGAGTCGCTCCTGCACCGCCGGATCGGACGCGATGCGTCCCGAGACGAGGATCGAGCTGGCCAGCGGCGCCGACACGCGCAGCTGCCGCACTGCCTTCACCGCACCTTCCACGAACGCGTCGAAGCCCACGCCGGGCACGTCGCGATCCGATTCGGCGATGGTGCTCACGCCGCCGTGGAAGACGAGCCCCTTGGTGATGTGCCCGGCGAGGAACGCCACTTCCGCATCGAGCGCGCCCGACGACTGCCAGCCGATGGGCCCGCTGCTCCCGCCGATGCCGTCCACCACCTGCCCGTCCTGCACGGCGATGGCCGAGGTGAAGGCGCCACCGAGCTCGAGCAGGATGAACGCGACGTCCTTGGGCTCGCACTGCAGCCGGTCGGCCTCCTCGCGGATGCCGAGGGCCACCGCGCACAGCTTGTCGGCGGTGCCGAGATCGATGCGATTGACCTTGCGATGGGGCGGCACGGTGTCGAGATGGATGACGCCGGGCAGGAACACCACCGGCAGCCCGCGCTCGGCGAGCGCCCTCGTGAGCTGGCGCAGCCCGCCGATGCCGCCCCGCTCCCCCTTGGGCGCCAGGAAGGCGAGCCGCAGGTCGTCGTCGCTCGCCTCCGCGACCCGCTTGAGCGGCAGCCCGTAGCCGGACGGGCCGGCGATGAGGTCCGGCACGCCGCCCGCGGCGAGCAGGTCGGCGAAGCCGGCCGGATCGGCGACGGCGTCCGCCGTCGGGATGCTCTGGTCGAGCACGAGCTCACCGTCGGTGAGCCCGCACACGTCGATGCTCACCGTTCCCGGGTCGATCCCGACGACTCTGGGCATGCCGCTCAGCCCGGCTTCGCGGCGAGCAGCTCGCGCGCGACGTCGGCGATGGCCTCGGCGTCGAGCACGAGGTCGTTCCGCGTGAACAGGCGCGCCACGCACGCCTTGTGCAGCTTCGTCTTGAAGTTGCCCACGCCGAACGCGCCGAAGCAGGTGATGCCGTTCTTCACCGCGCCCGCGTCGTGCACGTCGATGCCCTCGATGCCGAGGGGCGGCGCCGCGTTGAGGTCCACGGCCACCTTGAGCGTCTTGTGGTGCTGCCACGCGGCGGCGGGCACCATCTGCACCCCGGCCGGGCCCGAGTTGAGCAGGATCTCGGCGCCGTCGAGCACCTGCTCCAGGGCCCCGGGCTCGGTGAGCGTCGTCGCTTCCACGGCGACGTTGAAGCGCGCGCTGATGAACTGGCGCGCCTTCTCGCCCTGCTCGGGCTTCCGCGAGGTGATCGTGACGTGCACGCCGTCCCGCGCGAGCAGGCCCGCCGAGCGCTGGCCCACGGGGCCGGTGCCGGCGAGGATCACGGCCTTCCTGCCCTTCAGGTCGCCGAGGGCCTGCTCGATCTTCGCGACGGCGGCCACGGCGGTGGTGTTCGAGCCGTTCGAGTCGAGCATCACCGAGACGGTGAGCGGCTTGAACATCGCGTCGATGGCCATCGCGAGCAGCTGCTCGCCCGCGCTCATGTTGCTGCCGCCGATCCAGACCGCCGTGTGCTTCAGGTCCTTTGGCCCGCGTGTGAAGATGCAGCCGTGTATCAGGTCGCGGACGTCGGTCTCCACGACGCCGCCGTAGCTCATGATGTTGTCGGCGCCCGCGTCGTAGGCCACGACCTGGTCGAAGACGCTGGGGAGGCGCGAGCTGTCGAGCTGGAGCAGGAGTTTCTTCATGGCGACTGGTGGCAGGGGAGGAAGTGGAACGGGGGGCGCCCCGAAAGCGGAGAGCCCCCCGTGCCGAACGAGGGCGTGAGCCGCTCAGGCGTTCGAGACGCCCGAGAACGGGTGACGCGCATCCTTGTACTTCGAGAGGACCTCGTCCACCGTCGGCTTGCCGGCCAGCGCGCGCTGGATGGATTCCTTGGTGGCCTGGTAGTTGAACTTGTAGATCTTCTCGTCGCTGGCGGCCTGCCAGTGGATGAACACGCCCACGAGCACGACGTAGTCGTTGGCCTTGTCCTTCGGGATGATGCCCTCGGCGACCGAGTCCATCACCGCGCGGGCGACGGCGGCCTGCGCCGGGCCGAACATCTGCACGGCCTGCTTGGCGCCCTTGATGGTGACCTTGTTGAACAGGAGCGTGTCGGGCTTGCAGGGGAGGTTCGGCGTGACGACGGCGAGGAGCGTGGTGAAGCCGTCGGAATTGCGCGAGAGCGCCTGGGTGAACGCCTGGCCCGCCGGGCCCGACTTCGAGCCGATGATGAGGTCGATGTGGGCGATCTCGTTGCCGTCGCCGACGAGCGACTCACCAAGGAAGAAATCCGCTGCCATGTGGAGCCTCCAAAAACGGTGTGGACTCTCTAGAAACGAACCGCAGGAATGACGCAGTCTGACGATGCAGGAGCAGCTGACGGCCGGGGAAACGCGGGGCCGGGGCAGTCCCGCCGGGGCGGGTAGCTCGTCGGGATATCCCGGCGCGCATGACGGCAAACCGCGTCTCGGGGCGGTTGCTAGTATCGCCCTTGTGAATGGCGGTGTCAAGCGAGCATTCGCACGCACACGAGGGACTGTCCCCGCATGCACCGTCCGTCCCCCAGCGCGGACGCCCCCAATCCGGATCTGCGGGGTAAGAGATTGACGAGCATGTAGTTGGGCGATGGCACGCGCCTCGCCTTGGAGTGAAGCGGCGTTCACGCGCCGTCCACTTCATCGGTCGAGGCTCCTATGTCGTTCCGCTACGGTATGCTGGCCCTGCTCGGCGCGGGTCTGTCGTTCTCTACTCCCGCGCGCGCCCAGGTGATGGCCGACATTCGCGTCGGCCCGCGTCCCATCGAGGGCCGTGTCATCGTGGGCGCTCCGCACGTCGTAGTGGGGGAGCCGGTCCTGGTCCGGCGACCCGTGACGTATCTGCTGCCGGTGGAGGACCTGCGGCCCCGGCATCCGAAGTGGTACCACCGGAAGGGATGGCGTCCGGTGACGGTGTGGTTCGACGGCCGGCGCTTCATCCATCCGGCGTCGACGTGGCGGCCGTACTACCGCGAGGTGCTGGTCCTCGAGCGCGGTGGCCGCTACGGCATCAGCGGCCCGATCGTGGGTCGGAGTCATGAACGGTACTGGCACGACGGTGGTGGGCGGTACGAGCCGTATGACGACCACCGCCGCGGAGATCGCGACTGGCAGCGCAAGCGCGACAGGGATCGCGAGCGCTGGAACGACGACGACCGCGATTGGGAGGACTGATCATGGACGTGCCTGTCACGGTGTGGATCCTTCGGATCCGCGTACTCATGCTGGACCAGACGCCCCCGCCCCCCGCGGGGGCGTTTGGCTATCCTTGGGCGAACCCGACAACGGACGAGTCATGAGCGATCGCATCATCCTGCGCACCGGCGAAGCCCTGGTCGAGGACGAGCCGGCGTGGTCGGCCGCCGAGCCCGAGGTGGTCATCGGCGAGCTCGACGGTCCCGTGGGGCAAGCACTCGCGACGCTCGTCGGCGACCAGGTGAAGGGGCACACCCGCGTCTTCGCCATCCTGAACAGCGATGTGCAAGTCAAGCCGG
>DASUOW010000159.1:0-6274 GCA_036276435.1 Gemmatimonadales bacterium | reverse complement strand
TGCTGCCCAACTGGCGCGTGCCACGGTACCCGATGGCGATGTGCCTGCGGGAGCTCTTCGAACTGCTCGAGGTGGACTGCGTGCTGGACGTTGGAGCCAACGTCGGGCAGTACCGCAATTTCCTGCGCGCGGAGGTCGGGTATACCGGACGGATCGTCTCGTTCGAGCCGATTCCCCGCAACGTCGCCCGGCTGCGGGAGCGCGCCGCCGCCGATCCCGCCTGGCGGATCGAGCCGCACGCCCTCGGCGCCGTGTCCGGCCCGGCGAGCTTCAACGTCACGGCGGAGAGCGTCTTCAGCTCGTTCCTGAAACCCACGCCGGATTCAGCGGGCCTTTTCGGCGGCGAGAGTGAGGTGACCGAGCGCATCGAGGTACAGGTGCGTACGCTCGACGAGGTGCTGCCCGGCCTCGAGCGCGAGTACGCCCCGCGCCGGATGTACCTGAAGCTCGACACGCAGGGCTACGATCTGGAGGTCGTGCGGGGCGGTCACGCGAGCATGGGACGCTTCTGCGGGCTGCAGTCCGAGGCCTCGGTGAAGCCCATCTACTGCGACATGCCGGACTATGCCACCGCCATCAAGGAACTCGAGGCGCTAGGGTTCGAGCTCACCGGCCTGTTTCCCGTTGCCTCCGGCACCTTTCCGCGTCTCGTGGAGTTCGACTGCATCATGGTGGCGTCCGCGTTCGCCCACGCCGCGCGGCGCACCGCCTAGACCGCGAGCATCACCTCGACGGGCGCGCCCGACAGCTTCTCCCGCCCGCACAGCACCCCGATCTCCATCAGGAAGCTCCACCCCACCAGCTCGGCGCCCAGCGTGCGCACGAGCCGGCCCGCGGCGTCCGCCGTGCCGCCGGTCGCGAGCACGTCGTCCACCACCAGCACGCGGTCGCCTGCGGCGCAGGCGTCCCGGTGGGCATGCAGCGCATCCTCGCCGTACTCCAGCGCGTACTTCTCGGCGACCGACTCCCACGGCAGCTTGCCCGGCTTCCGCAGCGGGATGAACCCGGCGCCCAGCTCCACCGCCACCGGCGCTCCGAGGATGAAGCCCCGCGCCTCGATCCCCACCACGTGCGTCACGCGCGCACCCCGGTACGGCTCCGCCAGCGCGCGCACCACGTCGCGAAACAGCTCGGCCCGATGCAGCACGGGCGTGATGTCCTGGAAGATGATGCCGGGCTTGGGATAATCGGGGACGGCTCGCAGGGTCCGGCGCACGCGTTCGGCGACGCTGCTGGTCATCGGGAACTCCACTGAAGGGTCTATCGCGTGGTGAAGCCGGACGGCGCGTCACCCTCGGGGGCCGGCTGGACCTGCACGTGCGTCACCCGGGCGAGCGACGGGCCGCGCTGCAGCCACTTCTCGAGATGGCCCATCGCCGCGTCGTCCCCTTCGGCGAGGACCTCCACCCGCCCGTCCGGCAGGTTGGCCGCGTAGCCCGCCAGCCCGAGATCCCGCGCCTTCCGCTGCACGAAGCGCCGGAACCCCACGCCCTGCACGTGGCCCGACACGACGTAGAGCCGCCTCACGCCGGCGAGGCCCGCCGCGCGCGGATGTACTCCACCACGATCGGCATCACCGAGACCACGATGATGGCGAGGATCACCAGCTTGAAGTTGCGCTGCACCACCGGCAGGTTGCCGAAGAAATAGCCGCCCACCGTGAACAGCACCACCCAAAGCACCGCACCCACCACGTTGTACGTGAAGAAGCGGCTGTAGGTCATCGTGCCGATGCCGGCGACGAACGGCGCAAAGGTCCGGATGATCGGCACGAAGCGGGCGAGGATGATCGTCTTGCCGCCATGCTTCTCGTAGAACGACTCGGTGCGCTGCAGGTACTCCTGCTTGATGAACGGGATCCTCCCGCTGAACGCCCGCCGGCCGATCTTGTGCCCGATCCAGTAGTTCACCGTGTCACCCAGGATCGCCGCGACGAGGAGCACCGGCACCAGCAGGCCGATGTCGAGCGCCCCGCGCGCCGCGAAGGCGCCGGCCGCGAACAGCAGCGAGTCGCCCGGCAGGAAGGGCGTCACCACGAGGCCCGTCTCGGCGAACACGATGAGGAACAGCAGCACCAGCGTCCCCGTGCCGTAGCGCGCGATCAGCTCGGCGAGGTGGACGTCGATGTGCAGGATGAAGTCGACGAGCTGCTGGATCACTTCCATTACTGGAACCCATGCTCCCCGATGAGCGGCACGAACCGCGCATCGCCAAGGGAAACGGTGTCGAAGCCATCGTCGCGGCGCGTGAAGAGCGTGAGCTCCTGGCGCTCGCGCGTGCCGATCGGGATGACGAGCCGCCCGCCCGGGGCGAGCTGGTCGAGCAGCGGCGGGGGCACCTCGGGGGACGCGGCCGCCACGAGGATGGCATCATAGGGCGCGAAGGGGCGCCAGCCAAGCGTGCCGTCGCCCACGAGCACCGTCACGTTCCGGATGCCGACCTCCTCCAGCACGCGTCGCGCCGAGGCGGCGAGCTCCGGCACGCGCTCCACGCTGAAGACGCGCTCGGCCACCCGCGCGAGCAGCGCCGTCTGGTAGCCGGAGCCCGTGCCCACCTCGAGCACCGACTCCTTCCCCGTGAGCCGGAGCGACTGGAGGTAGCGCGCCTGCACCGAGGGCTGCGAGATGGTCTGCCCGCTGCCGATGGGCAGCGCCGAGTCCTCGTAGGCGCGGTGCCGGACGCTCTCCGGCACGAAGCGGTGCCGGGGCACCTCGCTCACCGCGTGCAGCACGATGAGGTCGTTGATGCCCTTCGTCTGCAACGCCTCCACGAGGCGCTGCCGGTAGCCCCGGAAGCCGTCGTCGCTCAGCGCTCGAGCGACCATTCGCGGACCGTCTCGATCAGCCTGTAGTTGGTGAGGTCCATGTGCAGCGGCGTGATCGAGATGTAGCCGGCGTGCACGGCGTTGTGGTCGGACTCGATGCCGCCCGTCCACGTGATCGTGCCTCCGCCGACCCAGAAGATCTCCCGGCCCCAGGGGTCCTTCATCTTCGACAGCGACTCCGAGAAGTAGCGGCTGCCGAGCGAGGTGACCTTGGTGCCGAGCACCTGGCTCGCGGGTATCGGGGGCAGGTTGACGTTGAGCAGCATCTGCGCCGGGAACGGCTGCACGCAGGTGATGTTCCGCACGAGGCGCACGAGCGTGTCGCGATACGTGGCGAGCGTCTCCGGGTCCTGTCCGGCGAACGAGATGCCGATGCCCGGCACGCCCAGCATCACGGCCTCCATCGCCGCGGCGACGGTGCCCGAGTACAGCACGTCCTCGCCCATGTTGGGGCCGTGGTTCACGCCCGAGAACACGAAGTCCGGCTGCTCCGGCATGAGGGCCTGCAGCGCGAGCATCACGCAGTCGGTTGGCGTGCCGTCCACCTGGAAGGCGCCGTCCGGGCGCCGCTGCGGCCGCAACGGCCGGTGCAGCGTCAGGGAGTGCGAGGTGCCGCTCTGCTCGCGGTCGGGCGCCACCACGGTGACCGAGGCGACTTCACGGCAGACATCGGCGAGCAGGGCGAGACCGGGAGCGAGGATGCCGTCGTCGTTGCTGACGAGGATGTTCATTCGTGGCGTGCCGCCGGGGTGCGTCCGTCGAGGATGGCGAGGATGTCGTCGAGTTCGTCGCGCAGGTCGAGCACCGTCTGCAGGCCCACGGCGCGCCGCGCCTCCTGCTTCAGCTCGCCGCCGCGCCTGTGCTGGTCCATCTTCTGGCGCGCGCCCTCGATGGTGTACTTCTCGGTGTACAGCAGGTGCTTCACGAGCAGGATCAGCTCCACCTCCCGGGCCTTGTACACCCGGTTGCCCGAGCGGTTCTTCGCCGGGTTGAGAAACTTGAACTGGCTCTCCCAGTAGCGCAGCACGTGCGGCTTGAGGCCGGTCAGCGTGCACACGTCGCCGATCGAGAAGAACTCCTGCGTGGCGCGTATGTCGGTCATCGCCACTGCTCCGCCTTGAGGGTCCGCTCCATGAGGGCACCGATCGCGTCGGCCGGCGGCCGCTGCTCGAACAGGATCGCGCAGACCTGCTCGCTGATCGGCAGCTCGACGCCGAGGCGCCGGCCCAGCGCCGTCGCCGCCTTCGAGGCGTTGGCGCCCTCCGCCACCGTGCGGTGGCGCTGCCGGTACGCCTCGTACGTCTCGCCCCGGGCCACCGCGATGCCGAGCGCGCGATTGCGGCTCAGGTCGCCGGTGGCGGTGAGGATCAGGTCGCCCATGCCGGCCAGGCCCGCGAACGTCACCGGCGAGGCGCCGAGCGCCGCGCCCAGCCGGGCGATCTCGGCAAGCCCGCGCGTCAGCAGCGCGGCCCGCGCGTTGTTGCCCAGCTCGAGCCCATCGAGCATGCCCGCCGCGATGGCGATCACGTTCTTGAGCGTCCCGCCCAGCTCCACGCCGACGACGTCGGTGTTGCTGTACACGCGAAAGCGGCTGGTGGCGAACACGTGCTGCGCCGCCTCCGCCGCGGCGGGGTCCGTGGAGCTCGCCACGACCGCGGTGGGCCGGCGTTCGTACACCTCGCGCGCGAAGCTCGGTCCGGAGAGCGCCACGAAACGCGCGCCGGGCAGCTCCTCCGCGGCGACCTGCGACATGAGCGCGAGCGTCTCGGGATCGAGGCCCTTCGTGGCGCTCACCAGCAGCGTGCCGGGCTGCACCGCGCGGCACACGCGCCGGAGGACCGACCGCACCACGTGACTCGGCGACACGCTGACGATGGCCTCGACGCCGTCGACGGCCTCGAGCGGGTCGTGGAACGCGCGCAGCGACTCGGCGAGCGGCGCATCCGGCAGGAACACCGGATTGGCGTGCTGCCCGTTGATCGCCTCGACGACGTCGGCCTCGTAGGCCCAGAGGCGCGTCTCGTGCCCCTTGCGCGCGAGCAGGTCGGCCAGCGTGGTGCCCCAGCTCCCGGCCCCCAGCACGGCGATGCGCGTCATGCGGTCGCTCCCGGTGCGGCGCGGCGGCCGAAGCGGTTCTCGGTGCCGTTCAGCAGCCGCCTGATGTTGGCCCGATGCAGGAAGATGATCAGCGCCGCGAGCGCCACGCTGGGCAGCACCAGCTCGCGGCGATCCGGGTGCAGCACCAGCAGCCCGATCGGGAGCGCGGCGGCGCCCAGCATGCTGCCGAGCGACACGTAGCCGGTCGTCTTGACGAGCACGAGCCAGACGAGCATGCAGATCCCCACCGCGGCGGGCGCGAGCCCGAGCATGACGCCCGTGGCGGTGGCCACGCCCTTCCCGCCCTTGCCGCCGACGAAGATCGAGAACACGTGGCCCAGCACCGCCATCGCGCCGACGAGCATCGCGACGCGCGTGGAGCTCGACACGTGCGGCGCGAACGCGACCACGGGCAGTGTGCCCTTCAGGATGTCCACGATCGCCACCGGCACGGCGAACTTCCAGCCGAGGACGCGATACACGTTGGTGGCACCGAGGTTCTTGCTGCCGTGCTGCCGCAGGTCGATCCCCTTGAAGATCTTGCCCGCGAGATAGCTCGTGGGGAACGCCCCCACCAGGTACGACGCGAGGAACCAGGGCAGCGCCGCCAGCGTCATCGCTTCATCCGCTTGGAGCCGCGCGCAGTGAACTTGAGCCGAACCGGCGCGCCCTTGAACCCCCAGGCCTCGCGGAAGCCGTTGATGAGGTAGCGCTGGTACGACTCCATCACGTCGTCCGGACGGTTGGAGACGATGGCGAACACCGGCGGTGCCGTGCCCACCTGGCTCGCGTAGAGCAGCTTGACCTCGTCGCCTTCCTTCTGCGGCGGCGAGGCCCGCTCCAGCAGTGCCTGCAGCACCTCGTTCACCTCGTGCGTCGGGATGCGCCGCTCGCGCTCCGCGGCCACCTCGAGGATGAGGTCGAGCAGCTTCCGCACCCGCTGGCCCGTCACCGCCGACACGTAGAGGAACGGCACGAACTTGAGGAACGGCACGCGGGCCTTCAGCGACTCCTCGCCCCGCACGGCCGTGTTGGCGTCCTTGTCCTGGATGAGGTCCCACTTGTTCACCAGCACGATGAGCCCGGCGCCGCGTTCCCAGGCGTCGCCCGCGATGCGCAGGTCCTGATGGTGCATGCCGTCGGCGGCGTCGACCACGAGCACGCAGACGTCGGCCCGCTCGATGGCGCGCTCGGTGCGGAGCGTGGAGTAGAACTCCACGTCCTCGTCGACCCGGGCGCGGCGGCGGAGGCCCGCGGTGTCGATGAAGTTGAGCACCCGCCCCTCGTGCTTCATCGCCGTGTCGATCGCGTCGCGCGTCGTGCCCGCCACCGGCGACACCACCAGCCGGTCCT